>JBCCXA010000035.1 GCA_039192515.1 Verrucomicrobiota bacterium
GGAACACTCAACCATACGCTGCTAACTGTAGAAAGCATCCGCCAAGCCCAATTAGATATCATAGGAATTATCATGAACTTTCATAATTGCCCCAAAGACTTAGCGACTCAAACGAACCCCGCCATCCTTGAACAGATCACCCAACTACCAATCCTTAGAATTGAATCTCATCAAAGACTAGTGGAGCTTCCTAAATGGCTCCTTCTATAAAAAAGGATCTAACATATTTTAAAAATAAAGGTTGGCTTTAGTGTAAAAACGATTAGCATTCTACCCCCAATGCAATAACTCGGGGCGTAGCTCAGCTTGGTAGAGCGCCAGCTTTGGGAGCTGGATGTCGTAGGTTCGAATCCTGTCGCCCCGACCAATCTAATAAAACTCACGACTCTCCACCAAAGGTTTAGAACCATGCAGTTGTCAATCATATCTAAAAGAAAATGGAAATGATTAAGCCAAACAAGAGCATTTTTTCATATCCCGGCTCAACCCACATATCCAGGAGATTGAAGCACTCCTAGGTTTTCAACACGTATCTAAGCACCAAGGGACTGCACAGATCTCTTAAAACTTTGAACCTTGAAACCAGAGAATCACAGGTTAGATGAGGCATTTCCTATTGATGATAAAATGCACCAGTTGAGCTAGCGTACGCTTATATGAACTCGGATAAATGAGGTGAATATTTTCTTACTTCCTACTCAGCCTCTTCTGGTGGCTTTACACAATCTGGGAAAACCTCAAGACGTAACCTTCGCTTTCCACGCTGTGACACAAAAACACTTAGCTGATTGGATTGGCCAAAGACGAGTGGGCCCCTTAGAATAGACTCACGGTCGTGTTTATCCTGGCATATAATACTAGCACCTTTATTGAGTAGAGTAGGGTCCAAAATAATTATTTCTTCTCCTACCATTGCCTGACCATCTAGGCTCCAATTTTGTTTTGCTACCTCACACTTCACGGGAAAATCATAACCTCCCAAGTATAAACGGATTCTATAATCAACCCCACTCTGATGATTCGTATCTGCATTTTCTTTTGGTTCAATATGATCCTGGAGTAACTTTGTTTGAATTACTCCTTCATCAGCAAAAATAACTAGAGTATAAAATTCATCCTTATTTTCTCTCTCACTCTTAACGGAATGTCTAGAAAGCTGTTGGCCAGCTAAAGTGATACCTAGCTGTCCCCCTTGTTTATCTGCTGGAATATAATGCATCACCATCCCAGAGGTTAAGCCAAGCAGTAGCGGCTCTCGATTTAAATGAATATCAATTGCTTCACGACTCAATGGTAATAAATTGGCAATGCGAAGATAAACCCCATTTTCTTGATGCTCATCCATAGTTTTAACCTCTTGTGCGAGTAAGAGATTCACGAAACAAACTATCGATAAAAATAGAATAAATATTAGCTCAGCAACATTTTTTCTATACGACATCTTTTAATAGAATTCCGATTTTAAGACCTCATAGCTAATAGATTTCGGTCGATTGTTTTCTAGTAGGTTGGGCATTTTTCGAACTTTAAGTGGCTCTTGCACTTGATAGTTTCGCTTTAATTTTACCACTTGCCTTACTAGAGTAGTGGAATCCCTTTGAAAGCGTCCTTTATGCATTTTGCCATTTTCAGCAGTTACATAGATGCTGTAAACCGTTCCTTTTAATGTTAGCAATCCAATAATATGCCTAAAGATTTCCTCTCTTGCTCGATCTAATAAATCATTATTCTTTTTATTAGGTTCTAAGTCGTGAACATCAAGCAATTGACGTCCTTTGTTAAAAATAGGCAGATCCCCTAGCTCTCCAAGAGACAAAAAAGGCTTTTGTTCATTCTTTCTGATATATGCTTCAATCGCATCGACAAATGCTTCTACATTAAGTTTGACCCCCCTTGGCAATCCTAAGTCGCAAGGCGCAGCATAGTTATGCTCATCCGCATACGCTTCAGTTCTTTTCTGAGTCCTCAGGCCCTGCATGATTGCACGCAAAGGCACATGATGGGAATCTCTCAATATCGAGTTCAACAAAATTTTTCCTCGTGATTCACCAACAGTAAACAACTCCGCCAAACGAAATGCTCTATTCTCATCGCTAACATGATCAAGGCGCGCGACTCCAGTAAGCTCCCCCTGCGTTGAGCCTATAGATAGGGTTCTAAAACCACCCCTATTGATTGTTTTGCCGGCTGTGGAAGAATAGTAACCTTCGCTAGCTACTGCTGGGTCATAGATAAAACCCAATTCACCAATTGTCTTCATAGGGCCATCTCGAATAACGGAGACAGCTTCCTCTGCAGAATTCATAGGTGAAAAACGCACAGGCTCTGGGACAAAATAACCTGGGGTATCAATCGAATAATTATCACTAACCACTTTGAAACTAGGCCCTCCCAGAAGTGTATAATTCTTATTGTTGACTGTATTTCTTCTCCAAGCAATTGAGCTATTACCTGAAAATTCGCTGTAAGATGGAAAAATCTCTGTTAATGAACGTGGATCCGCACTGTCCAGAGGATAGCAACGATGACTATTGTTACCAACATCAGGCGGCACATTCCCAAAAGCTTGGCTAGCAGAGACATCTTTATCATGAGCATCATTATAAGCAAACTTGAAAAGATAATTAAAAGCCCCTTGTTGGGCCACTCTAGGCTGTATATCTAGATAGCCGTGCTCGTTTGCAACCACGATCTCAGTGTTAATATTTATGGCGGAATCGCCAGCATCTGTTGCCATTCTGATGTGCTTCTCTTCATAGTCATAAGGTCCTTCAATTTGGGGTAGTTGTATAACAGGAGCATCTCTTACAATAGGCCAGCCCTCATCTTTTAAAAACTGGCCTTTTAGAGGAACACTCGTTAAAAGCGAATACTGTCCTGCAGGTATAACACCTAGACTGCTTAGAGAAATTTGTAGTGGAGCATTTCCCGGTGTTCCAGGCACTTGACCCATTATCTGCAAATTACTTGCAGAGCCTAACTCCCTATAAAAGGGATTTCTTTCCGCTATTAGAATCTTCAAATCATCGAAGCCTCCCAAATTGATTTCCTTCGTGTGCAAATTCCATACTTCAAAGGTATGATCTACACGAAGCATGCCCTGTGATGGATAATAAGCTCCAACATACTCTCCAATGGCAGGAACAACCTCTTTGCCAAATACGGCAGGAGGGTTGCCTGGTACACCTTCTCCAACTTCTTCAGGATCTGGTGCTGGCTCCCAGAACTTAAGATCGTGATCAATGACCGTGGGTTGATGGTCTTCATCTATATAATCATAGATATTCGCCGCTATCTTGATACAGTATCGCCTTTGATCTTCCTCGCTCACCCTTGATTGATAATAGCGTTCTCCAAATTTTGGTAATACAGCTATGATGTAATCTCCCAAGGCAATCACATTATCAACTATCTCTTGGCGTCCCAAGCCAGATTTATAGTCTTGTGCAGTTTCGACATAATCATTGAGATTAATTTTTCTTAGCCCGAGACTGCCTCTTTCATCAGCTTCTGAATAAAATGTAATATGAGATCGAATCTCTTCCGAAATGAGTCTATCTTGAAAAACCTCAGGTAACAGCTGTTTCAATGTCTCTGTTCCTACTAATGCATCCGGCAACCATTCCCTAGCTTCGACTAAAGCTTTAGTAACCATCTGCCCATTTTTACCAAATAAACTTTCTAAAGATATTTCTTTAGGACTTGCTCCAACAGTGCGACTATGTTTCCCATCCTCTTCTGTATTTCCTATGCTACTAAGATCCAGTTTTGCAGACTCATCATCTATCCAATACCCGTATCTACCAACAATTTCACCCTCATGATCCTCAATATATATCCATTGTACAGGCACAGTTCTTCTGCTGCCATCATCATTCTGCAAACCCAGCAATCCATAGGGTGACCCCGGAGCCCTCCTGTTGATGTCAAAACTCTTAGGCTCTTTCGTAGAGGCTATATCTGGATCACCCGTCAAAAAGGAGCTCAAAAAAAATTCTCTCTCAATCATCAGTCCACTATCATCTAACTTGATACTTTTAAGATATGGCGCGGTAAGTAGCCCATCCTTGAACTCTACTTTCTCTTCCGTGTATGTATTTACAGAGGTTTCTAAGTCAGTTGCTTGAAGCAAAGCAATCGCATCTGCCAAACCAGCCTTTGCTACTAAATCGCTTTGAACTTTTGCTAACATGGCTCGGGATAGTAACCTCTCTATTTCGACAGAACTTAAAAAAGCAAGTACCATAGCTGATACCAAAAAAACCATGATTAAGGTGATGACGAGTGCAAAACCTCTTCTATTACTAGTAGCGCATGATAGATAATAAAACCTTTGCAAAGAGTTTACGAACAATCTGCTATAGAAATGCATAGCCCTAGTATCCTACCCTCAGCATGAATTTCTCGCCTAAAGATTCCCTCCCAAACTCTCTCGGTCGATGCCAATCCTCTTGACTGGAAAATTTTCCAACATCCCTGGCACCGTAAGCCGTTAATGAAATCTCAAAGAAGCTAGGTTTTTCAAAAAAAGCACCTTGATCCATTTCAGTTAAATCCTGACGGTAAGCTTTGATAAAAAAATCAATAATATTTACGGCCAATACATCATCATATCCTCTTCGATCGGAAGCAGGACAGAATAAATTTGACTTATTAATTAAAAAATGAAAAATGCCGTAACTAATACCGCTCCCCTGGTTACTCCAAGTTTTATCACTGCTTTTGAAGTAGCGATGTAAGCTGTAAGACTTATTTGGCTGACTATAAGACAAATAATAACCGATAGAGCAGAGATCACTTTTATTGCCTCGATGATCTTGTCCGTTTGCCGGATGGGTGCTAAGAAAAAATATCATATCTCCAGCATTCTTTGGAGGTAAGTCAGCGTCCAGTTTTACAGCTCCAACATTATTTAGATAAAAGGGTAAAGACTGATTGACATACAGGCCCCTTAAATCTTTTGTCATAAATGACAGTGCCGCTTGTCCCTCAAGAAAAGCATCTGATTGTTTTTGATTATGCCTCCAGATCTTGGTGATGTGTGTAAAGAAGCTTAGAAGTGTTAAAGTAAGAAAAGCGAGTAGTGCGATAACTACCATCAACTCAACAAGAGTAATACCTCTCTTACTTTTCATGAACCTGATTCGACAATGTCACAAATCTATATTCAGTTCGATTCTCATAGGGAGCAGAAGCAGGCGCTTGAATCATAACTGTGATATGGCACAGCCCTACTTTTCCAATCTCACGAGATCTAGTTTGAATCTTTGCTAGATAACGAGCCTTTGGATAGCCCTGAAAATACTCTTTTTGATCAACCGTACCTATTGGATTTCCCATATGGTCGTAGCCAATAACCAAAGAATCTGTTTCTGAATTTCCAGACAACGTCAAAGCGACGTATGATGATTTCTGATCTGCATCACCAGAAGTATAAATATGAGCCTCCTGCGAAGTAGCTCTCTCGATATCAGCAAATACCATTTGAGCAATTAGAGCTGTGCGGATCTCATCTTGATAATGAGCAGCCGACCCTAGCGCAATTGGCAATAAAGATAGAATAGAAACAAGCACAAAAGTTAAAACTCCAATTGCCGTCACAACCTCGATGAGAGTAAATGCTGCACGCCTTGTATAAAGAAGACCCCTTGAATAAGTCCTTAAGAGTACTTGATTTCTTAGTTTAAGAAATTTCATTCTACAAGTTCGTGGCCAGCACCTCTAGAGCTTCCTCCTCAGTTGCCCTTTCTACATGAGCCCTACCTGTGAAGCGATTTAAGACTAACGTCGTGAAAACCTTTCCTTTTACATGAGTTTTACTAAATTCGGCCGGAAAATCCTTATCTTCTAGAAGCAATAACCTAAGATGGCTGGTTTCAATAGGGTTTTCAATAATACCTGCACTATTGAAGACTACAGCGTATAAAACTCCCTCACCATATGGAATCGAACTATCAGGATGAATAGCGTACGAGCCTAATAATGATTTCTTATCCTCCTTAAAATAGATGCCCCTGGGCAATAACTGCCATTTAGATAAGGCTATAAATGTGTTATTGGTTTCATCTTCAGGTAAAGCATCACGAAATGTGATGAAACCTCGCTGCCTAAACGCTTCCTTGCCAAAATGATTTCCTGCAAAGCCGACATAGGTCCTCGTCTGTAAGCGAAGAGCATCCACGCGCGCCCTCTCAAACGTTTGTAACAAAGTGCTTACTGCACTTTCCCTGCTCATGTGATCAGGAAAACTTCTCAACAACGGAAACAACACAGAAGTCAAAACCAACACAATGCCTGCAACTACCACTAGCTCGAGAATTGTAAAACCTGATTTTACCTTTGCTTGCATCACAAGCATGTATATCACTATAACCTTTTACAACAACCTAAAATTTAAACAAATAGTGTCAAAATCTTACCTTATGTAAAAAATTTTGACACTTATTTCCAATACTTAACCCAGGTTAGGTAATAAAAGTCGAACGAGATGCACTAAAGCTTGAGTCACAAGAAAAAGGGAATCGCTGAAAATTACCCATGCCACAGAATTATATCAGTTAGAAAACAACACCCCAAAAATTCGCAAGATCATTATAAACTCTATTCATAACAAAATTAAGCTTACAGTTGATATAATGAAAAGTTTTATAAAAATTTTTAAATAAAATTTCCCCTTAGGTAGGTCTATTCGCCCAAAAATAAAAAAACAAAACTAACAGGGATACACACACTTCATAGATCCAATAGGGATAAGAGTCTTTCAAGTAGATAAATTATAGGAATTGAAATAAGCAGCAAACCTATAAATGAGGTCCGTAAATTGCAGATTTTTTTCATAGCGGGTCATAGGTCACGCAACCAAAAGATCATCTATTGATGTCAATTCAAAAATGCTCAAGGTTACACAGATCAATTCAGAATGCAGAAGGAAGGACTTTTTATTTTTTTGAGCATTTTCTTATTACATCCGAGTTATACCTGAACTATTGATCTCTAGCAAAACTATTTGCCCTAGTTGAAGTCTGTCTCAAATACCTCTGCAATTCAGCTCCCCTTAGCGCTCTGCTTTGGAAATCCTATTTAGTTCCCCAAGCATCTTTTTGATAAGATCAATTTCAGTCCTCTCAGCTTCATCTAGATGGATTTGGGGGGGAGGAAATCCTAATGACTTTTTAAGGATAGTTTTTGCTTTTTTCAAGTTACCTGATTTCACAAGGTGAAGGGCATAGAGCCGGTAAAAATAGCGATTTGTTTTTCTCAATTTAAGAGCAGTCTGGTAAAGAGGCTCTGCCTTATCATATTTTCCCAATACAGTATAAATCCTGGCTTTCTTAACAATGAACCGATCATCCAATGTATTTGCTTTATGCGCGTAATTATAAAATTTTAAAGCTTTGTCACCTAATTCATCGCGCTCCTTTTCCAAGGCGGGAACAAAAATGCTACGTACTTCTATGGGTTGTTTTTGGGTAAGCCTTATCTTTTTATTTGTCTGCGACGCTTTGAACCTAAAATAGTCTCCAACCCCTTCTAAGCGCTTATAAGCATATGGATCTGCATTGAGTATGGAATCTCCTAAAGCTTCAACATCTTCTGGAGGCATGAGTAACAAGGTTTCTTCGGCTTTTGGATAACCTTGCAATCCTTGAAATCTGGATGAGACCATCTTAATGATCATGGCGCTCGAAACCACCGAGACCAATAAGATCAAGCTGCTCATCCCATAACCCAACTTTGTGAAGTCACTTGTTTTTTCTTTACCTTTAACCAAGCAAAACCCTAGCAGACAAAAAAACGAAATAGCATTCACAGGGATGTGTAAGTTGAAATCCACAAGCTCATGTACTCCCATTAGAAAGAGTAAGGCTATACCTAGCTTGGCATAAAGTTGGCCTTCGCTACTTCGACGACTCTTGATCGTCTTCAACAAAGTCCATAGAACTACAGAGACAAAAGCGCTTATTAATATTAAACCGACCATACCATAATCAGAAAGGGTATTGATGTAATCGTTATGAGTATATTTAGCCCGACTTTGGTATTTTGGCCCTCTGATACGTTGATGTTGAAAGTCGAACTCGGCTGCACCCGTGCCTAAGTAAGGCTCCGTTTTCCAGATCTTTAAGCCATCTTCGATGAGTGTTACACGTATGTCCTTAAAATGTGCTCGAGAAATCCTTTTCATAAAGAGCTCATTTGAAGTCACAAAGAAAAAGACAACGATGCCAAGACTCGCCAGAACTGTGATTTTCGCCCATGCTGGGATACGAACACGATTAAAGAGTAGTGCAGCGAGAACTATTGTTCCGAAAAACCAAGCCAAGTAACTTCCGCGAGAACCGGAAAAAACGATACCGACTGTGGCCATAACCGCAAAGTAGAGAAAAAGAATGCGTATAAGCCAAGGTATACGCTTATTGAGCCCTATGATTAACGCGCCTAAGTAGGCCATGGCACAAAAATTTCCAAAATGGTTGGGGCATCCAAAAAAACCTGACATTCTCTCCTGATATTGTTCAGGCCTTAAATGATCCCAAATGAGATAGGAATGGTGGCCCAAGTGCATAAAACCAAAAGCTACATTTGCTAAAGAAACAAGGATGATGATCACTAAAACAGGCAGAAAATAGTTGCGATCTTTAAGAGCATAACGAGCATTAAAAAAAAAGGCAGCATAGTTTAAAATCCAGATGAATTCCGTACGAGCTGCGTACTTTGCTTCTGAATAGAATAAGCATGACCATGATGCATATGCAACAAAGAGAAGGACTCCCAAGTCTATGCCATCGCCAAGAGGCCTTTTGAGTTTTAGGCGACAAGTGATAACCAGTATAATATTTAACCAGAGCAGAATACCTAACCCCATCAACGGCAGCAAAAATGGCTCATTATGCATGCCGCCAAAATAACCGCCCAACGTTATGATGACTGCGCTACTTGAAACCACAAAAACCCAAGTATGCATCTGAAACAAAAACGACATCCGGTGATACCATGCCAGCAACTCTTCACGACTCAAGCCTTTAGGCTATTAAAGTAGTTAGAGATGTGATTACCGTTTTAAAGTGAGAGAATCATGCTTAGAAGATTACTCCCAAATATAAGATTAGACCGATCACATCAATCTAATCATACTACTCGTATTCGAAACATTTTTCAGAGCTCAGGGTCAGAATAATAAAACTTCAAATCTTATTTGAGAAAAAATTCGTTTTTAGAGAAATTTGTGAATGAGAATTTTTGTAACAGGTGGAGCAGGTTTTATAGGCTCTAACTTCATCTTACAAGTGTTGAGCAAAAAATCCGTTCTCGATGTAAAAAAACTGATTAATTTCGATAAGCTCAGTTATGCTGGCAACTTAGATAACCTCAGCTCGATCAAGCATGATACACGCTACTGCTTTGTTGAGGGAGATATCTGTGATCAAGAATTGGTGAGTTCCCTCTTTGAGGATTATGACATTACCCACGTTGTTAATTTTGCTGCGGAATCCCATGTTGATCGATCAATCGAAGGCCCGGAAGCATTTATTCGAACAAATGTCATTGGCACCCTCAGGCTCCTACAAGCTTTTAAAGAACTTTGTGCTAAAGAGAAGGCAGATAATACTCAAAGGAAGTTTTTACATGTCTCGACCGATGAAGTGTACGGGACCTTATGCGCAAATGATCCTGCATTTTCCGAAACCAACCCCTATTTGCCCAATAGTCCCTATGCAGCTTCTAAAGCAGCTAGCGATCATTTGGTACGTTCCTATTTTCACACGTTCGGTCTACCGGTTGTCACAACAAACTGCTCAAATAATTATGGCCCCTACCAATTTCCCGAGAAACTCATACCCCTGATGATCCTGAATGCCTTGGAAGGAAAAGATCTCCCCATTTATGGCGATGGAAAGAATGTCCGAGATTGGCTTCACGTTGAAGACCATTGCCAAGCCATTGCTACTGTTTTACTAGATGGGAAAGAAGGAGAAACCTATAACATAGGAGGAAACTCTGAAATGACTAACCTAGAGGTTGTCGATACCATATGCACCAGTCTAGATAAACTAAAACCCAAGGATTCGGGATCCTATCTAGATCAAAAAACCTTTGTCAAAGACCGTCCAGGGCATGATCGCCGCTATGCCATCAATGCTACCAAAATCGAAAAAGATCTTGGCTGGATACCACGATGGAATTTTGCCAATGGGATCAAGAATACGATTGAATGGTACCTTGCCCACCAAGATTGGTGTCAAAAGATTTCTAATCAAACTTATAATCGCAAACGCCTAGGTCTGGTTGAGCAGAAAGTTGATAACGCATGAAAAAGCGCAAAGGAATCGTTCTCGCAGGCGGAGCAGGAAGCCGCCTACACCCTCTCACTTTGGCTATGAGTAAACAAATGATGCCTGTTTATGATAAGCCTATGATTTACTATCCTATTTCCGTTCTCATGCTTGCAGGCATTCGAGAAATCTTGATCATCTCAACTCCTCAAGATCTTCCTCTCTTCAAGCGTCTACTGGGGACGGGAGAATATCTCGGAGTCTCATTTTTCTACGAAGAGCAGCCGAAGCCAGAAGGTTTAGCTCAGGCTTTTCTGATTGGAGAAAAATTTCTTGATGACTCTCCAGCTGCACTCATTCTCGGCGACAACCTTTTCTATGGTCAGGATTTCCAACATCTGGTTAAGGAAGCCAATGAAGCCATTGAAACCTCAACTATTTTTGCTTATCATGTTTCAAACCCTAAAGCCTATGGGGTGATCGAATTCGATTACGACGGAAAGGCCATCTCTATTGAAGAAAAACCTCGAGCTCCAAAATCTAATTATGCTGTCCCAGGTATCTATTTTTATGATGATCAAGTCGTTCAACATGCCAAGAGCCTGAAGCCATCAGCTCGTGGCGAATTAGAGATAACAGATCTAAATCTAATTTATCTGCAAAGAAAAGAGCTTATGGTAAAAGTCATTGGACGGGGAACGGCCTGGCTAGATACTGGAACGCACAAATCACTCCTGGAAGCCTCGCACTTTGTCCAGACCATTCAAAGCAGACAAGGTTTACAAGTAGCATGTCTCGAGGAAATAGCCTTTAACAAAGGATGGGTGGACGAAAAACAGATCTCCAAGTCTATTCACTCCATGGGTAAAAGCTCCTATGCTACTTACCTTGAGAGTCTTTTGCAGGAATAGCTCTAAAATAAGGGCCTTTCTTGGCTAGGTTTGCTCCAGATTATGCATGCCATCTTTTTAAACACGTTTTAATAGCCTCCCTAACTTCAGTGAGTTCCGCACCTGCTTTGATAATTTTAGAAGAATCGAGCACACAGTTGGAACGGGGCGCTTTGGCAACAAGATTCATGAATTCTTCCTCACTTTCGAAGAATTTAAATTCTTTGTCTGTGCAAAAACCAAATTCCTTCATCAATTCAACAACTTCGCGAGTTGTGATAAAGCCTGGATTGGTCACATTATAAGTGCCGAATTCAAAATCCTCTTTCCAACACTTCACGCAGGCTCGTACATACTCCTCCAATTGGGAAACGGAATTCTCAACATCTAAAAGCGTTTTATAACTCATCACCTTTGTTAAGTAATTTCGCGGGCTATTGATTTCATTAAAAGGAATACGAAGCCTCCATATATAGCAGTTGCTCAAATCTTTAAGTAATTCCTCCCCTAATGCCTTTGTTCCGCTATAAAAGCTACAATTATTTTGCCTGAATGTAAAATTGGGAGCATCCTCTTCAGAGAAGCCTTTGCCTTGATTATTACCTGTAAAAATACAGCCGGAGGAGACATGCCCCCAAGGAATTTGATAGTCCCGACAAACCTCGCCTATAACACCCGGAAGAACCGAATTCGCTCTCAGACACTCCGTCTTATCGAGCTCTGCTTGATCTACATTAGGCTTACCTGTATAGCCAGCCGCATTGATAATAAAGTTTGGTTTTAGTTCTTCAATCGCTTTGATTAAAACCGCCCGCTGCGAATAGTCAGCAGCCGATCGGCTCAAAGACTTATAATCAATCCCCAGAGATTGTAAAACAGCCTGAAACATCTGCCCCACATAACCACTACCACCTAGAATAAGAATCACCGCTTTTCTCCCTAATAAATACAGATTTGATTTGCCAAACTATTGCTTCGTGCAAATACCATTTACAGCGATACGCTAGACACTCTTTATCGCCTAGTAAATCTATAACTTACGTCAACTTTTACGAATACATAGAATATATCTTTCTGCGTAAAGAACACTTTGTTTAACCCGGATGATATAATAGAAATTGAATTGTAATGCGTAAAAGCTTAGGCCACAAGCAAGAGAGAGTTGACGAAGATATATCAATCACATCGTCTGAGCCTGGCTCTTACAAGCAAGCGAAGGCGAAGCTATTAAGTGCGCGTAGCATCAATCCGTATAAAGTGGGGACATGCGTCTCCATAAGAGATACTTCAAGAAGACTTTATCTTTCTTTCAACTAAGACTTTGGGCAGATTTTTAACTCTCGATCACATCATTTGGGTTTAAATAAAAAGGCTCTCAGAAAAATAGAGTGAATCAAACTGTTATTTCATGTCAAAACAACTTTTGCTTGAGATTTTTAAAGACCGTGAGCTCTCCCCAATGAGCTCCCGACATCTTGCGAGCACCAGAAGTCCTTTTTTCATAAGTAGAGGTGTTTGAAGTATCGAGTTGATAGTCTTTGCCTAACTGAGCGACCTGCTCTTTCTTTTTGATAAACCACTCATTGACAAAGTCCTTACTACCAAACACCGCTCCATCACTCATATACCTGACCCGACATCGTAATACCTCTTGAAGCGATAACTTACCTCCTTGTCCTATCACCTTCTTCACCTGCTTGGCATCATAAGAAGCTATTGCCTTTTGTTCACCTCCCTTGGCTTTCACCTCCGCTTTGGTTACATCAGTGGCTTCTAAATAGAGTAGCTTCCTATACTCTCTCTGTGTGGCATCCCACCTGACTCGATTGTAAATGGCCTTCAAACCAGCTTGAGAGCTCACGGAAAAGGCCGCATAGTTAGTCCCTTGATAAAAAAGATTGTCCAGAGCACGTGTCGTTGCTCTGATCGAACAAGAGACCTCCGCTACTTGAGTGCTTTTTCAGAGGAAGAGCCACTTCTCCCATGAGGTGCACAATGTATCTGTCTCCACTTAAATCACTGGTGTTTAAGCCAGTGCCTTCCTTAAACTAATACTGCAAGACTTGTGCTGATGCTAGGGTTATTAACATGGTTAATGTCAGTAGAAGTAGCCACATTGTTAGGCTTAAACCCATTTATCTCTTTGCTCTAATCACTTTCACTGATTCTGGTAATTATGATTCCTTTGGTTCGTAATAGAAAAGTAAATATTTTTACAAAAACTCAGAAGATGTCGGTTATGACAAATAAGTCAATGACAAACGCACATTTGCATACCTGATTTACTTGATTTAGTAATGGCCCACAGTATGAGTAGATTTTCGTACAATATACGGATGCCAAGATTGCCCATAAGACACCTGAAATGAACTTCTGAAGATTTTGAGTCGATGAACAACCATTGACTCGCTTAGCTTACTTGTGCTAAACAGTTAATAGCGAAGCAATTATAAATTCTTTTACTTCGTTTGACATGAGAATTAACTCTTTACTGACTATTTTATCATGCGGTCTGACTTTATCCGAAATGCTGACAGGCACACCTCGCTTAGAGCTCGGACCATACAATAGGTTAGAAATCGCTAATTCTCAGGGAGAGATAGTCCAAACTCTAGATCCAGGAGAAGTGCGCCAAGAATTAACGGTGGATGATATCCATTTCATCTGCTCTCATGGACTGAACTTATCTGACACTCCCATTACCATTATTTATTCCTCATCGAAGCAGACCACACCTTATACACTTAATATTTACGGTTGTTTTGTGCAGCTCCATGAAAAATCTGTTTTAACTGTTTCAAAGTCAAGCACCGGCTTGACTCTGCAAGCAGGAAATGTCGGTAAAGTCACCTTAGCTAACAACACTGTCCTACCACCGGGCAAGTCGATCACCTATTCAGGACAAGGCAGCTTTGTTCAGGAGGCTTCCCCGTTATTTCCATCCTTCTCTGGAGAGATCAATCCATCTCCTCAGTCTAAAAAAACTAATAAGGTGAGCAAAAAAAAGGTTGCCCAAACGAAGCCCCAAAAAGTTGTCACCAAGGCTCAGCAACGCCCCACTGCGGTAAACAAGGATAAAAGCCAACCCGCCCCTATTAGATCGGTTCCTCATGGCGTGGCAAACTTTTCTCCAAAGATAGCCAGGGTAGATGGTCAAGCATGGATCAGTTCCTCAAATCGACCCAATCAAGAAACTCCCATTACAGAGTCTTCTAGTATTAGTGGAAATGTAATCCGAACAGGACCAAATTCGACTGTGTATTTGATCCCCTTTCCCCAATGTCTTCTCCTTATCGATCAAGATACAACTATACTCATACGAGAGCTCATCTACGATCCGGAAGAATTAGAAATCACTTCCATCGCGCATATTGATGTCTTGAAAGGTAATGTTTATAGTTCCTTGCAGGGGTTGGACCCAAACAAAGTTGATCTGAGAATCATCCAGAATACTGTAAATTAAGGCGGTTTCGAATGAGTGATCAACTCTCTGTCTTCCTCGGACTTGATCCGCGGATCCAGTATTCGCAACCTAATGCCTCCTGGATGCTAAGTTTTTGATTTCCTATTCTTAGGCTTATTTCTTTTTCGCTTGGTCTTCCTTTTAGCTTTTTCAGGCTCTAACTTGTTTGGGAAGTTCTGACGTTTTTTCTTCTTTTCCTTCGCAGACCTATTTTCTAGATCACCCTCAGGCGTATTGGAAATCTTCTTTCGTTTCTTTTTAGAAAATTTTGCCGTTTGTTGTAGATCTTTCTCAGATTTTTTATGATCACTCACGCGCTTATTTTTTACTTTAGGTGCAGGAAGGCTTGCACGATCTTGGTGATCATTTTTTGCTCGCTTGGTGCTTTTATCTCTTGTATCTAGAGCTCTAGTTCTATCTTTTGATGGTCTGGCACGTTTAGGTGTTTGGGAATCACGCGCTGGTTTAGGCTGCTTACGCCTTCTGCCCTCTTTGCTTGTGTGTTGACCGCCCTTGGTTTTGCTCTTCTTCATACGAAGGTAGCGCTCTTCCGCACCAAAAGGTTTGTGAATATAATTGTTGAAGCGGTTCTGTAATTCCTGACTATGATGCGGATGCTTTGTTTCAACCGGTATAGACCGACGTATCAATTTTTCGATTTCTAAAAGAGAACTAAGATCTTTTCTGGCACAGAAAGAAACCGACTTTCCTTCTGCTCCCGCCCGTGCAGTTCGACCGATACGGTGCACATAAGACTCAGCTTCATCAGGAAGCTCATAGTTTACAACGAGTGTAAGATTTTTAATATCGATACCACGAGCAGCAACATCTGTCGCAACCATCACGCTAGATTTACCAGAGCTAAAACGCTCTAGAGCTTTTTGCCTTGCTGATTGTGTTTTATCTCCATGAATGGCCTCTGCCCTGATTCCTTGATGGTTCAATGTAGAGGCAAGTTGATTGGCACCACTTTTCGTTCGACTAAAGATCAAGGTCAATCGCCGGCCTGCTTGGCTATCTTGCTCTTGTAGAAGGTCTAGGAGAAGTTGTAATTTATTTTCCTGATCTAGGAAACAAACGTATTGATCAATTTTTTCCGCGGTCGTTTTGTTGGGGCTGATGGCTATATGAACAGGATCCTTCAAGATCTGCTCCGCCAAATTCTTTAACGATACGGACATGGTAGCCGAAAAAAACAGCGTCTGGCGCGTGGAAGGAAGCTGGCTCACAATGGCTTTAATATCATGTATAAAGCCCATATCCAGCATTCGATCCGCTTCATCAAGCACTAGAATTTCCAGTTCGCTGAGGTCCATATGACCACTGTTATGAAGGTCCATCAAACGGCCTGGTGTAGCCACTAAAACATCCACTCCTTTTTCTAAAGCTCTGATTTGCGGTGCATGGCGGACCCCTCCATAGACAACGGCTCGGCGACATTGCAAGTGTTTTCCATAGCGACTAAAACTCTTTTCAATCTGCACAGCTAGTTCGCGGGTGGGTGTTAAAACAAGGGAACGAACCTGGTGTGGTTTGATGCCCTGATAAGTTTCACTCAAAATATGCAAGATAGGTAACGCAAATGCCGCAGTCTTACCCGTCCCTGTTTGAGCACTGCCTATGAGATCTTTACCCTCAAGAATGACGGGGATGCCTTTTGCCTGTATGGGAGAAGGCTCCTTGTAATCATTTTTTTGCAAGGCCTTTTGAATAGGTTGGCATAGCTTCAGATCAAGAAAGCTTAAAGCTATCTCGGGAGACATGTCTTCTTTGGAGTGTTTACTCATATTTCATTTCTATTTTGATGGAAAAAATGACGTGGGTGAATCCGCATGATGGATGACCCGATTATCGATGTGTGCAAGATCTGGAAACTAGTGACTTTGAATGATTTAGCAAGTAATCCTTTAAGTATTTTTTAATAACGAATTGCCTTCTAGGCTAAAGTTCTCAAAACTGGATGCGATATATTGGACTAGGTCGTAGGTGCGACTTAGTGCTTGATGTATAGAGCATGATCCTTCATTTAGAGATTTCTCCCGTAATTTGAACTATTTCGAGAGAACTTTATGTTGAGTGCTCTAAGGCACCTATTACCGCTTCGGCAGTGATTTGACCGGCTCGCATCTCTTGTGCAAATAGCTTCATCGCATTTTTCCCAATGGAATGGACAAGCTGAGGTTTAGACAATAATTCATTGACCATCTTTTCAAAACCCTCCCAATTTGCCACTTGCTTTAACCCATCATTCTTAACAAATATCTCGGTGAGGTAGGGGAAGTTCTGCATGTGAGGCCCCACCACCACCGCCTTACCTAAACGTGTTGGCTCTAAAAAGTTTTGTCCCCCTTGACCATGCAAGCTCTTCCCCACAAAAACAATGCTTCCCAAATGATACAAATCACGCAATTCTCCTGTAGTGTCTACGATCAAAACCGTGTTGTTGCTATTCGGCTCCTCTAGCACATGCTGACACTCTGATCGCAAGGTGATGGCTAGTTTGTGCTCTTTACATAAAGTTATAATCTCTTGGAGACGTTCAACATGCCGAGGTGCAATAACAAGCCTCAGTTTAGGAATAGTCTCTTTCGCTTTGAGATAATATTTAATCACTCCTTCCTCTTCTCCTAAATGAGTGCTTCCTGCAAATAGCACAGGATCTTTTTCATTCCAAGCTAAGCATTCACGTATCTGAACTGCCTTCTTCATATCTACTTGGCCTAAAGAAGCGACTTCAAATTTGAGGCTACCTACAGGGAAAATAACATGCCTATGAAATCCTGCTCGGGTCATTCGTTCAATCTCACGCTCATCTTGCACACCCACCCACTCAATCTCACCTATTACATACCTCAGAAGAAACCGAAATCGCTGCATTCGGTTTGCTGATTTCTCAGAAACGCGTGCATTCACTACCCAAACAGGGATCTGTCGACCTCGAGCCTCCCAAATCAGGTTAGGCCATAATTCCTGCTCGACTAATATGATAAGCTTAGGATTCACTACCTGATAGAAGCTTTTTATACACCATAAAAAATCAAATGGCGTGTACAGGACAAAAGTTTTTTCATCGATTAGCTCCTTACCTACTGCCTTCCCCGTAGCAGTAGTCGTTGTGATAACAATCTGTAAATCAGGTTTCCTTTTTCTCAGTTCCTCGACCAACACCTTAGCCTGTAACATCTCGCCCACGCTAACTGCATGTATCCATAGAGGATCACCAAAGGATTTCAAGCGAGCTTTTAGTGATGCGCTGTAAAGAGCCCATCTTTGGACAAAGCTGTCTGCGAAATGGCCCCGTCGCCACATTTTCCAACCATAATGAGGCGTCATCAAAACAAAGCCCAAGGAAAATATTATTTGATAAAGTAGCCAAACCAAACGCATTCATTAACTCCAAAAAAATTCTTTAAGCTCTAGGATGAGCTTTTTCATAGCTCTTTCTCAATCTATCGGCCGTTATTTGGGTATAGACTTGAGTGGTTGTTAAATTCGCGTGACCGAGCATCTCTTGAAGTGATCTTAAATCCGCACCACGATCCAACAGATGGGTTGCAAAGCTATGGCGAAGTTTATGAGGTGTGATTGCAGGGTCCAAACCCGTCTCAACCAGGTACTTCTTAAACATCATTTGAACGGAGCGAGGCGTGATTGCCTTGCCCGTCGGACCTACAAAAATGATTTCTGATTTTAATTTTTCCGGCAGCGTTTCTCGATAAAGTTTTAATGCATACCAAGCAGGTTCGCCTACGGGCACTAGTCTCTCCTTCTTACCTTTACCCATCACTCGAACCATGCCATTCTTTTCCTCCAAATGTTCCAACTTTAGCTGCACTAATTCACTTATACGTAAGCCACTACTGTATAACACTTCCAAGATAGCGACATCTCGTAAGGCTCTCCATTTCTTCTTTTGTTGGGATTTTTCATCTTCAAGCAATTTATTTTCTTTAGCCCAAATTCTTATGGGTGCTTCTAAAAACGCACTCACTTGATCCTCGGATAAAAACTTGGGTAGCCGTTTTTCCTTTGCTGGTAATTTTACATTTTTAACTGGGTTGCCGGCATACAACTCAGTCCTCTCTAAGTAACGATAAAAGGAACGCAGTGCTGAAAAGCGCAAACGTAGGGAGGCTCCTTTTAGTTTATGCGCTTTTGAGAGCTCAAAAAGATAGGATCTAAAATCAAGATATTCCAAGCTATCCCAACGTTTGTCCTTGGAACTAAAAAAAATAGATACCTCTAAGAGTGCTTGTCTGTAATTTCGGATCGTATAAGACGATTGTCCTTTTTCATGCTCGAGGTAATGCAAAAAGTGCTCTACCCATTCCTTAGGCTCTAGAACTTTCTTCTGCTCCAACATGACAGACTATGATTTAAATTCTTTCCTTGAGAGGTTCTTGGCCTTGGTCTCCGAAAGTGAGTGTACTACTACTGTATTCATCTCCAAAAGTTAAAAACAAGCTAACCACTTGATAAATGCCATAGAGCAGATCGCTTTTCTTTAGTGGAGAGAGTGGATGGATGTAAGCGGAATATAGAACTCCACCGCTACTAGCATATCGAGCATCCAAAGCTCTGTGAAAATTGGCTTCCATCATACTATTTTTTTCCTCTTCAGTTACTTGGTTGTACCTCTTAATTGGAGAGATGATCCGCATGCGATCATTTGACTCATCATAGATGCAGTAGAGAGGAACTTCCTTATACATGAATTTAATAACATGATTCTCTATCTCAAGTTTATCTTCCGTGAACTCACGTACAATGTCCTCTAGCTTCTTGCCACTCATAGGATCACTTTCGGCGTATACTGAGTTTAGGCTAGAAGCCATGATAAATAGAACGAATACAAATTGTTTCATTGTGAGTGCCTTTTCCTTATCCCCGCATGATACAATAGAGACTTAAAGAACTCCACAAGATCTTGTCACTAAGAAACATAGAACCTCCTAAAGGTATTCCTTTAGGCATACATCTTTGTTGCTTCTCTTTTCCCTGTGACTCAAGCTTTTTCACGTCTGGTTCAATTTCTAGTAGATCATTCGAGTTAAAATTAATACTACAAGTATTAGAGTGTAGCTGTGGATTTTGAAAGGAGAACTATTGAGAACAAAGCTACCACAGATGTGGTAAGAGAGAAATTTCTGTATGAGGAGCAATACTTGATCCCTAAGAGGAACAAAATTAAAACCTGTTTTAAATCAAGCTCTAAGATAGGACACATTTATATAGTTTGCGGTGATTATTGCTTGTCGCCTCTAGCTAAAGATATAAATCACTTTGCTCGACATGCCTTAATTTTAAGTATTTTGTTAGCGGGCATTTGCCTCTCAAAATTCACGGGCAAAACGTATTGATATGCCATTTCTTGTAAGATAGCAAAACACTTGTTAAGCTAAGTCATGGGAATTGCCTTAGATGTACTCCTCGTTATACCTGCATACTGCGAGGAGGATAGATTGCCCGGCTTTCTGGATGAGCTGATACCTATGCTATCACCCTTACCCACAAAGATAGGACTTCTCATTGTGGATGACGGCTCTCCAATTAGCAGCCAAAAGAAACTACAAAACTATCTATCCAGACAAATAAAAAATGCACCTCATCTATTGCTAGAACCGCTCTACTTAAAAGAAAACCTCGGCAAAGGGGGAGCCATTGCTTCAGGCTGGTCAACAGACATTAAAGCGAAGTGGCTAGCTTTTGTAGATGCTGACGGAGCTGTGCCACCTTATGAAATCAAACGGCTCATACAATTGATAAAAAAGATACCTCCTCACACAGCGATTTTTGCATCTAGAATCAAAATGCTTGGCAAAAAGATTGATAGAACATTGTTGAGACATTTACTTGGCAGAGTATTTGCCACCTCTGTCGGAACACTCATAAACGAAAATGTTTATGATACTCAGTGCGGCTTTAAAATCATTCCCTACGCATCTTGGCAGAAAATGAAGCATTTAGTTCAAGAAAAAAGCTTCGCTTTTGATGTAGAGTTGCTGGCGCTACTTGAGCATATGGGGATCTCTGTTCAAGAAGAACCCATTGACTGGAGAGATATTGCAGGCAGTAAAGTAAATGTCCTAGACGATGGCATAAAAATGTTCCAAGCCATTATTAGACTAAGGCAAAGAAAAAAAGAATGGTGAGAAGAGTCTGTTTATGAATTCTTCAATACTAGCATTGTTTCAATCAAACGCTCTCTGATTGCTTTGGCGATTTCTGAAAGCTCTTTTTGTTTACTCTGATAAATTTGACGGCCCGACTCCGTTTCGATCTTAATAGCCTCATACCCAAACATACTGACATCATAGGGACTGGCTTGCATATCTATAACTCGCGATTTCCAAGCTAAGTCAAAGGCATCTCTAAGAATGTCAGAGGAAATCCAAGGATAAAATTTATATGCCCATTTATAAAGATCCATATTCGCATGAATACATCCAGGCTGTTCGAGAGACCTGCGGTTCCTCGTTGTAGGTTGATAATGATTCCAAGGCTTTGCCGTTTTTGAGAAGAAACGAAAAGCATCAAAATGCGTGCAACAAATAGACTGATTTTTTACGATCTTTACAATCTCATGATGAGATAAACGAAGGGGTAACTGTTGGTGCCTGACATCCTCAACATCTGTCACCATAGCCCACTCATGTAAACCAAAGCATGCTAAAAATGGAGGCTTTTTATTGATTTCTTGTAGAAGTTGAAGAGTCCAATTTAAACCCTCTCTGCGTTGTCTGGGGAACAAAGAAGCATCTAACCAGATACCTTGGTCTCTTTTCACAAAAGGTCCCCAAGACCAACCAGCTAAATCAGCATTCTCCAATATAACACCTACCCCTGGAGTCCAGCGAATAAGGTGTGAGGCTCTAAAAGAATAGTACTCAAATAAAAAATCATAAATAGGATGCTTCTCAGCTCTTGATTGACGACAGAGATGCCCTTGGATTCTTTCAGATAAAGCATTTGAATGGTTTTCTTGGCAACGCTCCCAATCCACTTTTGGCATATTCGTACTATTTTTTTCTGTGACTACCATATTACTAAAATTTATCTGCCAAGAATTATGTTAGCAAAAAAATATCCGTGCGATTTGTTCAACACAGCTGTATTAATACACTTTCAATTCTAATGAAGCAGCTTTTATTTATCAGACGAAGATGGTCTCAAAAAGGTGGTGCAGAAAATTATTTGCGTAGAGTAGCTAGGGCCCTCAAAACAAAAGAATACCAACTTTCTCTGTTATGTGAATCGTGGGGATCAGATGATAATAACTTCGAACACATTCACCATATACAAAAATCAAATAACCCCGATTTATTTGCCTCTTATGCTAATGCATATATCGAAAACTTAAAGCCCAAACCATTCATTTTTAGTTTAGAGCGAGGTATTACATGCGACATATACCGGGCGGGTGATGGTGTTCATGCAGCTTGGCTGAACCGTAGAGCTAAGTATTCCTCATGGAGAGCAAAAATCAGCAATGTAATAAACCCTAAAAACCGAAAAGTTAAAAAACTAGAAAACTTCACCTTAAATAGCACCCATACAAGACACATCATGGCCAATTCAAAAATGGTCCGCGATGATATTATTAAACACTCTGTTTTTCCCAAGAAGAACATCTCTATACTCTATAATGCTATTGATATCGAGACGTTTACTGGAGGAAACCGCGAGAAAGGACGAAATTCACTGGGTCTTACTGAAAAAGAATATGTCATCTTACTAGTAGGTCATGGTCCGGAACGCAAGGGACACAAACTAGCCAAGAGTATGGTGCAACTGAGTAAGACTCTAGCAAAGCTAATCATTGTTGATACCTCCCCGTCTTGCCCTATGCCAGACCTCTACGCTGCAGCAGATGTTTTTCTTTTTCCTTCTTTATATGATCCTTTCCCCAGTGTGGTTTTAGAAGCAATGGCCTCTGGCTTACCGGTAATCACCACCTATGAAACAGGTGCCTCTGAGATTATTCATCAAGGACATAATGGATTCATGCTTGATAGCCCTACGAATATCAGCCAAGGTGCAAATTTCATTGCGGAACTGACCAATGTGAAGCTACGTAAGGCTATTGGCTTGGCTGCACAACAAACGGCAACTCACTACAATATGCCTGAACATATTGAAAAGCTAATTGATCATATCAATACTACTGCCAAATGTGCTCCCTCGTAAGATGCTCGATGGCTTTACCTCGATGACTCATAGCATTTTTAAGCTTAGGTAGTAATTCAGCAAAACTAAGGCTTTCACCCTCTGGAACAAACAAAGGATCATAGCCAAATCCTCCTTCTCCGGAGAGAGTTTCCATAATCTTGCCCTTACAAACCCCCTCATAAGTAGCGGTAATTTGCTTGGACTCGGCTACAGCCAGTACGCATCTAAATTGTGCACGCCTATCAGTAGCTCCTTGCAAAGCTTTTAAGAGTTTCAGATTATTATCTGAATCTGTTGCACTCTCACCAGCATACCTTGCAGAGTAAACCCCCGGGGCTCCATTTAAGGCCTCCACTTCCAAACCTGAATCATCAGCAATAACTGGCGCTTTAGTTAATTGAGCAATTGCTAATGCCTTCTTGCAAGCATTCTCTTGGAAGGTCTCACCATCCTCAATAACTTCAGGCACATCTCCTAAATCGCGAGTACTTAGCACTTCCCATTTAGCACCTAGAATTTCTTGAAATTCACGGACTTTGCCCAGATTACATGTAGCTATAACAAGTTTTTTCACCGTAGACTTATAAATAGCTTTTGACTGATTACCAGCTTTAACCCCCAGCGACGACACGCATGACTTCCAGGCGATCTCCGTGTTGAAGATAAGCGTTACTCCATTCACCGCGCAAAAGTGCCTGTCCATTTAGCTCTACAAATACCATACTCGATTTTAGTCCCATTTCTTGAACAAATTTCTCAACACTTTTTTCCTCGGAGACCTGTTGAGCTTTACCATTAGCAAATATGACCAGCTTTGACATAATAACTACCAGATGTTTTATGCAGCTACAGCACTTAATCCTCTATCCCAATCTTTCCACACAGGATCCAAGCCCAAAGCAACTAATTTTTCTTTGATCTCCAAGGGAGATCTCTCATCTGAGATAGCAAACTGCTCAGTCGCAAATTCACTGTCAGAACCCATGAATGGGACATGTTTACCTTTTTCTGTTCTATGCAGACTTTCTTTACCCTGCCCTGTGTAGCCGCCAGGCTCCGTATGGGATCCTGCACTCATCATAGTAATACCGAGAGGCATGAGGCCATCGCGAAGTGCTGCTGGCTCTCTTGTCGAGAGCACTATACCTATTTGTGGAAAGCATAAGCGGAATGCTAAAAGTATTTGTGTGTATTCACGATCATTCACATGAACTAGAGGCTCGAATTCACCGGCTGCTGGACGCATACGTGGCAGCGAAATCGTAATAAAAGTTTTCCAACAGTGTTTTAGTAAATACTCCACATGAGCAGCGAGCATCAAAGCCTCATAGCGCCAATCATGCAGGCCTAACAAAGCACCAACACCTACTCGCTTAAAGCCTGCTCGGGCGGCTCGTTCAGGACACTCTAATCTCCAATCAAAATTTCTCTTTGGGCCTGAGACATGCATGTCCCTATAGGTATCTCGATGATATGTCTCTTGATAAACAATGAGACCGTCTGCACCTGCCTTTACTAAGGGTTCATAGTTTTCTTGCTCTAACGGGCCTACTTCTAAATTAACTGAGGGAACGAAGGGATGAATTCGTTCAATACAATCACCAAGATAAGATTCCGAAATGAACTTAGGGTGTTCTCCCGCGACAAGTAGAATGCTTCTGAAGCCTTGGTCATAGAGATATCGAGTCTCCGCCTCCACCTGATCTAGGGAGAGTGTGCTCCTTAAAATGGGATTATTTCTAGAGAAACCACAATACTTGCAGATATTAACACACTCATTAGAAAGATAGAGCGGCGCAAAGAGCCTCATCGTCCTCCCGAAATATTGACGTGTCAGTTGATAGGCTTCAGTAGCCATAGATTCAATATGGCTATCTCGCTTCAATAAAGACTCAAATCTACGCAAGATATGGCTTTTATTCAGAGTGCCCTTATTTAATTTATCGAAGGTGCTAACAAAAGACATGCTATCAATATAGAGGTTGTTCTGAGAGTTTGAAGTCTTTTAGCGAACTAATTCTTCAAGTAAGTTCTGGTCATAATTGAGTCTTTTGACCTCTTCTAATGCCTCCACTCGCAATTCCAGAAGTTCTTGACCATAGTACTTTTGATCAGCCCCCCCTCCTTCGGAAAAGTTTCTCCATGAGGAGACAAATTGGTAAAGTACCTCGCATAATTCCTTAACTTGAGGGTCTACATGACTACCCAAGAAATTTAAGCGATTGACACTGTTTTTATACACATCCTCTGAATAGGTATCAACATAGGTGGTACGGTTAGAGATTTTAAAGCCATTTACTACGGGGTGTAAAAAAGGGCCTGTTGCTCTTAAGGCTTCTTCAATAGAGGTGCTAAGTGATAATTTATTCTTACCCCTTCCTAACAAGTGTTCTATAATAATTTTTGCCGATTGATGATTAGGGATTTTCTCATAAGTCTCTTGTATGGTTTTGATATGCTCGGGATGTCTTCTCAAATCCTCTAGGACAAACTTCCTAGAAATGACTCGTGGGATATTGGCGTAATGATTGAGAGCTTCTTGGATATCGGGATCTTTCTCCTTAGAAGCAAATTTTAAAGTCTCATTAAAAGTTTCCACGATAATGACTTGTGTATCCAACAACCCCCCAAGTCCATATAAAATAGAATAATCGACAATCTCAGACGCATTAACTGCAGGAATAATCGTAATCCCACAATCACTTGAGACTGAGCCGTTAATCTTATGAGGAATTCCTCCAACAGCTCTCACTTTACCATCAATTGTAATATCACCTGTTACGCTCATTGATTCGTCTAGTTCTATACCGGTAACAATAGACTCCATAAGTAATGAGAAGGCTGTTCCCGCAGACCCGCCATCTTTGGGCGTATACTTGTCTCCAAAGCTGAACTCAAAGTAACCACCATGGGTCACATTCTGATGCCTCGTCTTGATCATTCTCAATCCTTCATCTAGAGCGATTGCCATTTGTGAACCTATATTACTCTTAACTTCATTGGTTTTCACTCTCTCCGGTGTTTTAGCTGGAGTGTCAGAACCTTCTTCTAATTTTCTTTTTAACTTATGGTACCGTTCTCTTGTACGTCTGTATTCTTTATAAGCATCCTGGAGCTCACTAGAGCTTGCACCTTGTTTGCGAAGTTCGTTTATTTTATCCTTAGCTTCTTCATACTCTTGCTTTGCAGCTTCAAGTTCCTCTTCATCTACAAGGCCACCCACTTCAGGTTCTTCTTCAATATCTTCTTCCTCTGGCTCCTCCTCTTGTTTTTCTTCGGTATCCTTGAGCGTTTCCCTTTTTCTAAACTTTGCCAATACACTAGTATTTTGTTCTTCTTGGTAATGAATGAGAATATCTCCGGTTGTGCCTGCACTTAGTCCCGATGAATTAGTGGTCACAAACAAGCCTTTGATAGAACTTTGTAGGCGAGTGGGTTCAAATGGCTTTGTGTCTTCTTTGGGACTCTCTATATCATTCGAAGCAACTTTCACTTCTTGCCCAGGCCAGAAAGGCATTTTTTTATCTAATTTCATCATCTCCGATTCATAGATAAAATCTTCATGAGCTGGAAATAGATTAACCCCAATATCAAATAGATAGCCGGCTAGTTTAATATCATGAGGCTTTTCTGAGTTCTTCAATTGGGTTGCCGTTTGCAGAAGAAAACGAAGGTTCTTATCTAAATTCAATGGCTGATCCTCCTTAGTTCTTATTTCTGCACCTTTATAAGCCTGCACACCAATAATGACCGCTTCACGGTTTCTAGGGTTCAATTTCAAAGCCAATGCTAATGCTCTCAGTATCCCGTTCCTATACTCTTTAGCAGCATTTTCATTCTCACCAGATAGAAGTGAGCCTTTTGATACGCCAACAAGCGTTTCTACTAGCTCTGTCCTTTGTTGCTCTGTTAACCCGAGATCTTCAATTACCAATGGGATCCTATCTTTGTAATCGATAGGTGATTCCTCTAGCTGCGCTAGAAGAGGCCTTGCGATCAACACAGTCATGAGGCCTAGGCCTACTGCTAATCGGCTAGTGAACCCCGAATAATAGAATAAAGACTTAAAGATCTGCGCAAGATCTTGTTCCCAAAAAACAACAAGTGTCTCAGAAATATCACCTTTGGATACATACTCGTCGCCTCTCTTTTTTTTGTAGCTTAAGCTATTACGCATCTCGTTCAACTTCTATGAGATAATCGGGTTAAAGTCATCGTTCTCAAAGTGCTCATAGGTATCTCACCACTTGACATATTGATCTTCTAGGTTGATAAGTTATGGCGTATCCAGAAAGCCTGTTAAAGGGCTGGTAGCGCTAGCCAATGAACGAGGTCCAGGCAAGCCCATACTGTAAGCATGACGGCCTGCTGCAGTCGCATAAGCAAAAGCCTGAGCCATGCGCGGCGGGTCATTCGCTATGGAAATGGCGGTATTCACCAGGACCGCACTAGCACCCATCTCTAGAGCTTCGGCAGCCTGAGATGGAGCGCCTAAACCAGCATCAACGATAACAGGGATATGGCACTGCTCCAAAATAATTTCTATTTGGCCTCTTGTTTCTATACCTCTGTTGGAGCCTATGGGAGATCCTAAGGGCATAACAGCAGCTGTCCCGACCTCTTCTAAACGCTTAGCTAGGACTGGATCCGCATTTATATATGGCAATACAACAAAATCCTCTTTGACCAAAACCTCAGCTGCTTTCAATGTCTCAATGGGATCTGGCAGTAAATACCTAGGGTCAGGATGAATTTCCAATTTAACCCATTTAGGTAGACCCACTGCTGCTCCAATACGCGCGATGCGAACGGCCTCATCAGCATTCATGGCACCGCTAGTGTTAGGCACAATAACATATTTATCGGTATCAATATACTCTAGGATATCGGCGGAGGGATCTTCCTGATCCGTCAGATTGGCCCTGCGCAAGGCCACTGTAACGAGCTCCGCTCCGCAAGCCTCTAACGTCTGTTTCATCAAACTTGGTGAGGGAAACTTTCCCGTCCCAAGTAACAATCTGGAACGAAACTCTCGCCCACCTAAGAACCAAGGCTCTGAGCTAATAGAAAGTTCACTATTAAAGTGTGTCATTCCCAAAGATTAGCGTACATTGGAGAGTCGATCAAACAAAGGTGCGCTAGCTTGTGCTAACTGATTATGCATCTCTTGGAGTGGTCGGTAGACTTTCACATGCTCTTTCACTGGCTTACACTTAGTTTTAGGGTCTGTCTTCACAAAAGCATCCGTTATTTTTTGAATACGAAGATTCTCTCCTCTAGATAGTCCGTAGCACCACTTCGCCTGGATTGCCGCTCCTAGCGCGGCTCCTTCTGCGGTTGCCAACGCTACAACCTCTGCTTCAAAGATGTCTGCTACAATTTGGCGCCATACAGGATTTTTGGATCCACCTCCAGTCAGACGAATTTGTTTGGGCCGTATGCCCAAATCTCTTAGCCTATTAAGACCGTAGTTCAATCCAAAAGTTACACCCTCCATAGCGGCCCGAGCCATGTAGCCCGGTTTAAAAGTCGTCGAGTCTAGGCCAAAATAAACGCCTTTTCCATTGGGCAGATTCGGCACTCTCTCTCCCTCAAAATAAGGTAAAAGCTGAAGCCCTCCACAACCCACAGGCACCTTAGCGGCTTCCTTTGTTAATCTATCATTTGTCCACTTGAATACTGTTTTGACCAATTCTGTAGCAACAGTTGCATTCATGGTGCAAATTAAAGGCAACCAAGCGCCTGTGCTATCACAGAAAGCAGCCACCTGGCCTAGAGAATCAATCGTAGGCCGAGCAGAATAAGCATAGATGGTGCCCGAAGTCCCTAAACTTAAGGTAACAACACCTACTTTGGTGTTACCGGTCCCAATGGCACCCATCATATTATCGCCACCCCCAGCAGAAACAACAACCCCTGGTGATAGCCCCAATTTTCTAGCTACCTTAGAATCAAGAAGCCCTGCCGGCTGAGAGCTGTTATGAATTTTAGGTAACTTACGTTCTAAGTTTGGATCAATGGAACGCACCAATTTGCTATGCCATTTTCTTGTCTTCACATCAAACAGTCCGGTTCCAGAAGCATCACCAGGCTCCATCGTAATAGCGCCACCCGTTAGATAATAATTTAAGTAATCATGTGGAAGTAAAACCGTCGCTAGTTTAGCATAGTTTTTGGGTTCTTTTTTTTTCAACCAGGCAATTTTAGACGCCGTAAAACCTGCCGGAATAGAGTTGCCTCCCAAGGCTATTACTTTTTTGGGGCCACCTAACTTCTTAATAAGAGAATTCGCTTCATTTGAGGTACTCGTATCACACCATAGTTTAGCGGGACGAATAACATTTCCATCAGAATCTAAAGCAACAAAACCGTGCTGTTGTCCTGAAACACCTATACCCTTAACTTGCTCCGGTTTGATCTTGGATTTCCGCACAGCCTCTCTGATCGAGCGCTCCATAGCACTCACCCAAGTCTTGGGTTCTTGCTCTTTAGCTCCTTCAGGCAAGTGAGGTATTAAGCCATAAGTCGCATTAGCCTCGCTAAGTACTTTTCCGTTTTTGCCTTCAAGAACGATTGCTTTTGTGCTTTGCGTTCCGCTATCAATCCCAATAAAAACGTCGCTCATCATGTGCACTATGCACAAGTCAGCAATGAGAATCGAGTGTAAAATGGTTAGATACTGATGGTCCTATTGCTAGATTCTTAATTGTTAAAAGAATCAATTGCGATAGTTGCGTGGGGACTTCGTCGCCATGACACTAGCTTCGTTAGCAATCTGTTTGAGATCTGCTATGGCCATACTGATCGCCAAGTATTCATGTAATATTTGTTTTTTTCTCTTAGACATAACCAACTCCAAGTCTATTTGTTATGAAATATTAAATCCTTCCAAAGTACCTTTTCATCTGAGAATCGTAGCGATGTCTCCAACGCTCCTCTGGGCTCATTGCGGATACTTTTATCAAACGAAAAATAAAATATCCCATTCCAAAGACTGCCGTTGGTCCTACTAAGGCTATAATCTGCTCCATATATGAAGGTTTCGGTGAATAATCCAAAAAACTTAAAAACACACCTATATGGCACTTAGGTAGGGTAAAAACTTCCTCTTTCTATTTAACGTATTTTTTTGAGCGATAAAACGGCAGTATCTTTTGGTAAATTCTGCTGATAGATCATACTTTTTACGTTGAATTGCTTAGAAAGTTGAGTCTGTGAACTTGAAATCTCAGAGAATACTTGGTCTATTAACCTTATCAATTTAGGTGGATTGTAAGGCTTTGGTATAAAATATTCATATCCATGACTCTGATAGTGCTTCAGGGCAGACTCATTTATTTCACTACCGGTCAATACGATCTTGAGATCTGAACCTATCTTCTTCAATAGATTCATGGCTTTCGCTGCTCCAATACTCTCTATTATAGCTATATCTATTATCATAATATCCACAGAACGCATCCGCGATTTTGATCCGTTGTCGCTTCCAAACAGAGATGTATTTGCAGCGACGGTCACTTTATATCCAGCATTTTCAAGACTCCGCTCCAAAAGATTTCGCATCTCAGACTCATAGTCTATAATCAGAACTTTCCTCGTTACAAGAGGAAGCTTACGAACCATGGTTGTATGTCTCTCCAGTTCCTGGTCAGTTGCGGGAAGGTAAAAAGTAAACCGACTACCATGACCCTCCTCCGACTCGACTGCAAGATGCCCTTCGTGTTGAGAAATAATAGTGAAACAAGAGGGCAATCCTAATCCATTGCCTTCTTTCTTCGTAGTAAAGTAGGGGTCAAAAATTTTCTCGAGGTTCTCTTTAGAGATCCCAGAACCTGTATCTTCTACTCTAACTAAAACGTACTTACCCGGACTCAAAGGAATTGCCGAATTTTCACCTATGAAAACATTATCAACAATCACAACAATTTCACCTGGTTCCATCATTGCTTGCTTCGCATTCAACAACAGATTTTGAACTACCTGAGTAATCTGCATTAAATCTGCCTCAACTGGCCAGATATGATCCTCAATAATCAGTTCAATATTCGATTTACAACCATGACTTGCAAAGTGACAGGACTCCTGAATCATCTCTTGTAAAAAAACTTTTCTCTTAACGGTTTCCTGATTTTTGGAAAATGCCAGTAATTGCCTAGCCAAGGCTTGAGCCTTTTTTGTAGCCTCTAGCGATATTTCAATCATCTGGTGAAGCTCATTTTCTAGTTCTTTCTGCTTACTAAGTGCCAAAGATAGATATCCTGAAATAACCCCCAAGTGATTATTGAAATCATGAGCTATTCCGCAGGCAAGCAAACTGATTGATTCCATCTTGTCTGCTCGTAACCGCTCCTTAGCGTGCTTTCTAAGTAACGTCACATCTCTTAAAATTATCACATGATTAATAATTCTCCCCAAAGAATCTCTAAGAGGCGATACTTGTAAATCGCAAAGACATTCAACTTTGGAATTCTTATAAAGTGTTAATTCTGTTCGATGAGGTATTCCTTCTTCCAAGTCTAACAATATTTGATCGACACGCGACAAATCGGTTTCTGGCCCATAAAGCATATCAATTGAATTTCCTATCAGCTGCTTTTGCGCGTAACCTGTTAAGCGCACAACTGCTTCGTTAACAAAAACAATTCTTGGGCCTCCGCTTGAACTTTCCATCCCATCATCGGTCATGATGATACCATCACTACTTTCCCGAATGGCTATTTCAAACAACTTAAGTATCTGCTCTCCTTCTCGTTTTTCTATGATATCAGTCAATGACGTTACCGCCGTTCTTAAGAAATCAATAGAAATAGCATTCCACCGGTGCGCCTTAAAACAGTGGTCTATACCCAAGAAACTCCTCAGCTTACCATGTATAATCATCGGAATTAATAAAATTGACCCAATCTGGTATTCCTTGAGCACCTCACACTCTGGTGACGGAAACTCATCCGTCTGTCCGGAAATCACTTCACCTAGTGTCAAGATGGAGTGCCACCTTTGATAACAAATGTCGTGTAACCTCTTCTCATCATTGCCTGAGTCAACCTGAGGAGATACCCACTGACATTCTTTTCTAAATTGATACGTTCCCTCATCTTCTCCGTCTACGGATACTATATAGACCCTGGAAGCCTCGCAGGTTTCAGATAAGGAATGCATTAACTCTGTGCGGTAAACCCCACGGGTCGTTGCCTCAAATAACCTACTTTGGAAATCAATGATCGCTTCTAAAAACTGTTCTCGTTGCACGATTGGAATTTGGTCCATCTTCACACGAGCCATTTCCACTAATTCTAAGCTATAGATATCCTCCTCATAGCCTCCACATGTAAAAAGAGAAACAGTCATCCAAATACGCGAATGACTTTCTTTCACCGTTCGAACACGGCAGGAAATACTCATGCACTTTTCCTTGCCAGATTTTAGTGAATAGCATATTTGACTAAATGCTTCGCGATCATTGGGGTGTATGAATTCACATATACTGCCGCTAATTTTCTGACCAGAGCCTAAACCCGTCAATCTCTCAAACTCTTTATTGGCCTTTATGATAGCGCCATCCCCACTAATCACACCTATACTGTTGGAGCTGTTATTGAATAATCTTTCTAGGGTGGTGTAATTCTCTTTTATATTAACAAGTTCCCATGTGATTAAGCGGGGTAAGGCCTGCCCGAAACGCTTCATGTCTGCTAAGGAATTTTCGTCATGACCAGAACTAACGAAAATTAATATGCTTTTTTTCTGACCTAAAAAATTTTTAAGAGGAAAAAGATAAACGTGATTGAAATCGGCCGCATTGATAAACACCTGTATTCTGGCATCCATTTGATCTTCAAACCAATGAGTAACTACAGATTCTTCATAATTCTCTGATGGCAATTGCGGTATGACCTGCCTCAATAATTCAGTGTGTTGCTCTAGGGCATTCGAAAAAATGAATTCTTCTAAATCAGAAAAATAAATCAAAGCATACTCAAACCCAGAAGAATCAAAAACCAAATGAGTAAACTTCGAAAACTCTTCTTCTAGAGTATGTTTAGCTTCTAAGATAACGCTTTTAAAAGAGTCTTCTGAATTCTTCATGAGGCCTTGTTACATTTGAGACCTTCTAGACGTGCTTAAACTCACATGATAAATTAGAGTTGAGAGTCCGTGCGAGAACTTCTAACCATAGAGCTTGTGGAAGACTTACAGCATCACCTTCCGAAACAACTTCTTAGTCGCTAAATTCTCTACCTTTACAGCTATTGCACATCTTTTCAACTTGTAATCCATCATGTAAGCTCCAGGAATGCTATGATTCATATAGAAGGGGCTCTGCATTGCAATCAATCTACAGATTTAAGAGATCGGATAACTGAAAGATATATTTAGGGTCTCTTCAGGAATGGCGACAATTGAAAACAACAACTATGCTTTAGCCGCGCAACCGTCTTCATGGCTTTTGAGCCTGAGTACCAAATCAGTAAGATGCGGGTCTGTGCCAGCTTTTGACTTCATATCAGGATTTAATTCAACCGCTCGCTTTAAATACCTCTGTGCAGATGATACATTACCTAGCTTAGCCTCTAGACGAGACAGGTTATAATGCAATTCGGCCTTATTTCTCAAGCTAACAGGAGCTGCTAGCAAAATATCCCTCGCCTCAGCTGTTCTTTCTAGCGAATCCAGACACATAGCTGTCAATAAAAAGGGCTTACCTGACATAGGGAAGCGATCGCATAGGGCCCTTGCCAGAACCAGACCATTCATCCAGCGCTTTTGGCTCATGTGGACCGCTACTGTTAATTCTAGAACTTCTGGCTTGTAACGATACGTAAAGTCCAAGGACTTAATTTCTTCCATCGCCTCGTCGGGCATGCCTAATGCTAGATACCCCTTAGCTGCTTCGATATGGCGTTCTGCTTTCAAGATCGAATTCCCCTACGTTCTATTTCCCATTAATTTAGATAATTACTAGGGAGGTGCCAAGGAAATTTCTAAAGTTTTTTCTATCTTAGCCGAGGCGGTGACTTAAATTACCTTCTATGGCGTTTTAAAACCTTCATGTGGAAAATAATTCCTCTTTTTTCACTTTTTATGGCTCAATATGAGATTCTTTGAATAGAATTTTTGGACATTTTTTCCATATCCTGTTTGTATGATAAGCACCTGTGTCGAATCAAAACTCATCATTAGATCATGTTCTAGCCAAACATCTTGTTGAAGATAAAGAAGCCAACTTTCATCGAGAGCTTCGCACCTTCTTACCATCTACTACTCTTTACTCTGAAAACGACTATTTAGGGCTTGCTTCCTACTTTTCTGAAAAAAAACAAGCCCATGCCGTTCACTTGCATGGTGCAGGGGCAGCCCGGCTACTTTCAGGCAACACTACTTCTCACGAAAAATTAGAAGCAGAATTAGCTACATTTAAAAATACCCAGGCAGCTTTGTCTTTTTCTACTGGTTATGCTGCTGCCTGCGGAACCATTCCTGCAGTGTTAACGCGGGGGGACTTTATCGTCATGGATAAAGCTATACATGCATGTTTTATAGATGCCTCAAGAATATCAGAAGCAACTATTCGAGTTTTTGCTCATAATGACTTGAAACAGCTTGAAGAAATCCTGAAGCATATACGCCTTAAGCACCCCTCTTCAAGAATTCTCATTATCGTCGAATCCCTATATTCGATGCACGGTGATTTTGCTCCTTTGAGAGAGATCGTCTCTCTTAAAAAATCTTATGATGCATGGCTAATGGTTGATGAAGCACATGCTACTGGTATTTATGGGAAAAACCGAAGGGGTAAGTGTGAGGAACTTCATGTAGCTGACCAAGTTGAAATCCAAATGGGAACTCTCGGAAAAGCTATTGGTACTTATGGTGGCTATATTGCTGGCTCGAAAACTCTCATTGACTACCTTACTCAACGAGCTCGCTCATTCATGTTCACAACTGCATGCCCACCTTTACTAGCAGACCTAACCTGCCAAGCTATCCAACTTGTCAAAAACGCAAAGGGTGAGTCATTGAAAGAAAAACTATTAGAGAATATCTTATTTTTTACGACGGCCCTTAGCCTGCCATATCAAACTAGCCCAATTCAAACTGTGCAAGTGAGCAGTGAAACACGTGCGATGGAGATCAGCCAAAAGCTTTTACAAAAAAAAATCTATGTTCCCGCCATTCGTTATCCCACTGTACCCAAAGGTCAAGCCGTCTTGCGAATATCTATCACTGCTAAGCATAGCCCGGAACAACTTTTATTCTTATCCAAGGAATTAGAAAACCTATTATGAATCAGTGGATTACTTGGGATAGAAAACACCTTTGGCATCCCTTCACACCTATTGACTCTTGGCTTGATCCCAGTTATTCGCCAATACTTATTGAAAATGGTGAAGGGGCTCATCTCATTGATCAAAATGGGAAAAAATACTTAGATGGGAATTCATCTATATGGACCAACCTACACGGTCATGCTCATCCAGAGTTAACAGAAGCCATTAACGAACAGGCAGCTAAAATTTCTCATTCGTCATTCCTTGGCCTTACTCATCCTCTTGCAGCACAGCTTGCTAAAGAACTCATCCAACTCACTCAACAAAAAGATCCCAACAATTTATCACGAACCTTCTTTTCTGACGATGGGTCAACTGCCATAGAAACAGCGATTAAAATTGTATACCAATATTTTCAACAAAACGAAGAACCACAACGCACAAAATTCTTTTCTCTGTCATCAGCTTATCACGGTGACACCGTTGGAGCTATGAGTCTTGGACAAAGCCCTACCTTTCACCACTCATACCAAAACTTACTATTTAAAACCGAAGAAATCAGAGCACCTTACTGTTATCGCTGTCCCTACAATCGCTCTAAACCAGAGAAAAAGGATGCTCGGCTTACTTGTAAATGTAAAATGGAATGCGTGAAGTTAGCAGAGCAGAAGCTTACACAATCTACTAAAGAAAATGCTGCTTGGGTCGTCGAACCAAGAGTGCAAGGTGCAGCAGGATTTATTATGCATCCCGAAGGTTATCTTACTAAAACCTGTAAAATAGCTCAGGAAACCGGAGCTAAAGTGATTCTTGATGAAGTTATGACTGGTTTTGGCCGAACAGGTCCTCTATTTGCCTTTCAAAAAGAAGACGTCAAACCTGACTTAATGGCCTTGGCAAAAGGTCTTACCGGAGGCTACTTACCACTTGCAGCAACTCTTTGCACAGAAAAGATTTTTGACGGGTTTCGCGGTGACCTTTCACGCACATTTTATCATGGCCATAGTTATACTGGAAACCAATTGGGTTGCGCAGCGGCGGTAAAAAACATAGAACTTCTTCAACGCACTGAATCTCAAGCACATAGAGAAAAGCTGACGAATCAACTCGCTCAACAAAGCCAATCATTTTGGCAACACCCCCATGTAGGTGACATACGCCAAGAAGGCCTCGTCCTAGCAATTGAACTCGTAGAGGATTTTGCCACCCGCAAACCCTTTCCTACTCAAAAACGTCTCGGATACCATATTTGTGAAAAGGCCAAGGACTATGGGCTTCTCACTAGGCCAGTGGGCGATGTCCTCATGCTGATGCCTCCTTACTGTACAACGACTTCTCAACTAAACGAAATGCTAGAAGCTTTACAGAACGCTTTAATGGACATATTACCTGCTTGAATGAAAGGGGCATTTATTACTGCAACAGGAACGGAAATAGGAAAAACCTATTTTACTTGCCAATGGGTGAGAGCACTTAGACAAAAACAGATGCCTGCTTTAGGTCTCAAGCCCATCATATGTGGAGAAAGAACAGACGCTGAACTTATCGCAAAAGCCAATGAAGAAACACTCAGCTTAAATGAAATTAATCCTATATGGTTGCAGCCTCCTGTCAGCCCTCTAGCAGCCTGCGCCATTGAAGATCGTCCCTTTGATTTTTCTACACTTAGAGATGCTGTGAAAAATATCTACAAGAAACATTCAGGACCACTCCTAGTGGAGGGAGTAGGAGGATGGCTCGTTCCAATTGTTGAAGACTATTATGTCAGGGACTGGGCACAAGAACTACAGCTACCAATTGTTGTTGTGATAAATGCCGGACTGGGAACACTCAACCATACGCTGCTAACTGTAGAAAGCATCCGCCAAGCCCAATTAGATATCATAGGAATTATCATGAACTTTCATAATTGCCCCAAAGACTTAGCGACTCAAACGAACCCCGCCATCCTTGAACAGATCACC
>JBCCXA010000036.1 GCA_039192515.1 Verrucomicrobiota bacterium
TCTTGAAGATCTTCAAAATCATTGACTAGTTCTTCTATAGTATGATTATTGATTCGTCCTTCTCGGATGCAATTGCCTTTTTCATCTACTGTGTATCACACGCTATAGCCCTTATGATGGTCAATTCCGGTATAGAGCTTCATCTTTGTCTCCTGGTTGGGGGTTTCCTCATTTTCCCAGGAGTTGGTCTCCTTGAAAGTCTTCATTCTTTCATGTTACCTGACTCATGAAAAATCTCCTGCTCTTTACAAAAGACCTGCTGCCTCAGTGCCCAAAAGCTCTCTAAATCTTCACGGGTTTGTGCTATTTTGAAAATAAAATCAGGTGGATCATATCTTTTCACAGATTCAAAAAGCATGATTCTAATTCAGCAAAATTTATGCCATGGGTCAGTAGGCTAATGTTACCTAGCAAACTTGGGAATAAATTTCCAAGAAAACGAGCTGCCCTGACAGCTAAATAGCACGATGCCATAAAAGTTGAACAAGATGCTAAGACTCTTGATCCGCCAATGGGAAAAGAGTGCACGAACATGTATACTCAAGTTATAGCTTGAGCACGTTGGCTATTTTTTGGGGCCCAGATCCTACCAGAGTCTATAGCTCCTTATGGTGTCATGTGGGCTTAACTTATTTTTTACTATTATCTAAGTTGTTCCTTCTATTTCTCACTCGAGCTAAACCTCTCCCCCCACTTATAATGAGAGAACCATCTTCCAAAATGATTAAATTATTACCAGCATCATAAAATTCTCCTCGCTTGATGCGGTAATCGGAACGACGAAAAATCTTGTTCCCTTTAAAATCTATAACGGGCTTACGAAATGGTGCATTACCTAGCTCTGCTCTGATCACCTGTTCTCCGGCGTATCCTTCATGATCGGACCATAATCGGTATCCATAAAAATAGGTCTTACCTGTCTTTAGCTCTGCCCCGGTTCCATAGACCCTATTGCCCCCTCCGCTGATTGTGGGAACGCCACTAAATTGAACATCTGGATCCTGCCAAGTTATCTCAAACTTCTTACTTTTTGCTTCATACTCCAAGGCAACAATCCCGGTAGCAAAATCCGCTTCTGCATCAGGGGAGAGCAACCAACTTGCTGGACTTCCCTCTGGAATTTCACCTCCCGGCGGAACCATCAAACCATTTGGTAAGTATCCGCTATAGTTAGCTATGACTATTGTTTGTCCAAATGCGGCTGGTGAATTTTCTACCGTCTTCAACCAATCTGGCAAATTTGCCTTGATAACTTCAGGCTGGTCCTTAGACAGATGATCCTCCCGGCGAACCGCTACCAATATGGAAGGGCTATCATCAACATCTGCTATAATAAGACCATTCATCAGACTGATTACCGCTGCCTTGGTTTCAACCAAGATAACAAACTTATCCCCCGACTCCGTATTGACCAATGTTGGAGTCGTCCCGGTCCTTCTACGAATATTGAGCTCCCTTTTCCAAGAGCGAATAAGCTTCCCGCCTGCCCTATCCCACGTCGCCTTGATCATCGCTTGCTCGGTGGCCACATAAAAAGCTGAACGGTTTTTATCGAGACGTTCGACAGCTCGAGCATTCGTAGAAATCCCCTTGTCTATAAACACAGCCGCTATTGGCTCAAATCTCCCATCTAAAATCACTAGATAGGTCCGCTTGACCCCCTCTTCCTCAAAAACGACTGAGACACCCCACTCACCAGTATAGGTTGGAGTCAGCTCCGTAAAGCTATACCTTTTAAGCATCTTGCTCTCATCTAAATGACATAGATTTGCTACATCAGCTGTATTCATCACTACTAAACGCTCTAAAGAAATTCCCTGATCAAGCTTGCCTGATTGTGCCGGATCATCTTGAAGAAAGAGAAAACTTGGCTCCCTACTTTGCTTTTTGAATAGGCGTTCCCCACCAAACCCATCCTGATCCGGAATAATGACTCGACCATCATCCAACGCTACCAAATTCCAAGGAATGGAAACAGGCAAGCGGTTAACCACAAATCTATCCAATCCCTCAAAGCGATCCCCATCCACCACAAAGCGGTAAGCATCCGTCAAACTTACTCCCCAAACAGTTACCGCTTGCGGTAAATCATAGCGCCTTCTGCTTACTACATGCCAGGGTGATGTTCCGACATCCTTACCAATAGCATCTTCAAAATCCAGCAACTGAACCTCTAGCTCATTATCCATTGGACCCCTCATCCAAGTCGAAGCCTGTCTAGCCAATGCAAAATGCCCCATAGCGCTGGGGCTAGCATTCAAGGCCTGAGGATTTTCTATGAAATAATTTTTTGCCGCTTTCTCAGCCTCATTCAATGGCTCTCGAAGACCAGACTCCGCTTTCACAAACGTAGCAATCCCTATAGAAAAAACAGCAAGAATACTGGAAACAAGAAATCCTGTTTTCAGATCTAACTACCTTTTCTTAAAGGCCCTAAACGCTAAGGCTGCTAGCCCCATGAACAGTAGTGCATAAGTTGAAGGCTCTGGAATGACATTCAACTGAATATTTTCAATTGTGGCGACAAAGACTGAAGAGTTACCATTTAGGTAAACGAACCTGCTATCATCTAGGTTTTCTAGGTCGAGGTTATCTGCACTAAAATCATCTGAACCAAATAACTCATTGGGATCTGTCAGATCAAAGAGATCAATACTGACTCCTTTATCTATATCCCCCTCTTCTCTTAACACAAAAGAAAGCTGCTGTTCGTCTGAGACAATATCATACATAAAAATGCCAGGAGTAAGACCATCTCCTCCTGTTGAGTCCAGGGAATCAAAGGACACAAGTTCATCACCCGTATCAAACTGGATCATGTAACCAGGTATTCCGAGTCCTCCATAAAGGTAAGCGGCGACTGATGAACTTCCAAATGAATCTGTAGGCAAGGTATCGAGGTCCACTCGAATCTCACCCGCAATAAGATCATCTATTTCTACAATGGGGAAAGATGAATTAACCGCTTGGACCCTAGCATCAAATTCAAACAGAAGGACAACAGCCGACCCCGAATGTGACAGCCCAGCACATAATATAATGAGCGCTACATACTTCTTAATGTTCATTCAAACCTACTTTGTTACCTCTATATCAGATGATCCCATAGCGCACCATGACAATTCAATACGAGTGTTACTTGTTTCGTGATTATCTTATGACTTCATCTTCATAATAATCCAGAAAATAAAGCCCGGGCTATACATAAGAAATAGAATGAATAGCAAGGTAGTGAGATAATCCTTAGACAACCTCTATTTCTGAATTATCTATTTTCGAAAGGCATCTAGAGCTGGCAACCTTTGGTCTTCGTCATTGAATAGGGCCAGTCTTCCACCTTTCCATACATAGAGACCTTTCGTCAGAATTGATTCCGGATACCACCAAAGCACCCCCTTACCCAAGCTATTGGGGGTTGTTTTTACTGTTTCCAGAAGCGTTTCCAAGTATTCTTTTTGACCCTGAGGACTCTCTGGAAATTCCAAATTGGCGAGGGGCTCTCCGCTATGCCACGGGTAAGCTGTTTCAACAACCACAATTTCCTTTTCGAATGTCTTGGCAGTTGTCTGCAAATTGGCTTTAAGATCCTCGATAGTGCCATGGTGCCAAGGATAATAGCTTAGGGCAATCATGTCATACTCGACCTGGTGCTTTTGGATATTGCTAAAAAAGAATGCGGTTTTCTCTGCACTACCACCCGTCGCTATATGGATCATGATTTGCACCGCTTCTGTTGCTTGGAGAGGTTGCTTCACACCACGAATCCCCGCTTTCAATAAGGTGGTAAAATCTTGCCACCCATTCTCACTTTTGGACCATTTACCATCAGGCCAGAGAAAACCCCTATTGATTTCGTTTCCCACCTGCACGTATTCTGGCAGAGATCCGGCATCTCTCATTCTAGAAATGACGTTTGCAGAGTATCTCTCAACAATTGACTCAAGCTCGCTGAAGGAGAGATCTTTCCAAGCATTTGGCTTGCACTGCTGACCAGGATCAGCCCAAGTATCTGAATAATGAATATCCAAAATAATGGATGCACCAGCCCTCTTAACACGCTTGGCTAACTTAACAACGTAATCCAAATCCTGAACAACAGCATTCTTCCCGATGGGATTGACAAAAAGACGCAGTCTAAAGCAATTGCAACCATTTCGCATCATGATTACTAGGGCGTCATTGGGTTCTTCGTTCTCTTCATAAACAGCACCAAGCTCTTCAAATTTGGGTAACATGGAAATGTCGCCGCCTTTTAGAAAATAATCGGGTTTTGCAGAGTATTCAGCAGAAACAGCAAATCTTGGCTCTAGCAAAAAACCTAAACTTGTTATTACAAAAAGATATTTGATCATAGAAACCACTCTTTTCGAACTTCTACCTATTGTGTAACAAAAAATACAGGGGGCATTGACTATTACGTATCTGACTTAATATTCCTCATTCCACAACACGTGCCAAGATCTCATGATGTCTCTTGTCTCGAGGAACGCTTGGACCATTATAAGCTGCCCAAAGAAACTCTTTACTGATGACTCTTTTTTTTGCTTCAGCCCAATCCTGAAGTTTCACTTTAGCCTTTTCCCTCATTTCCTTAGTATCACTTCCAATGTATTTATAGGCCACGAACTGCCCTCCCTTTATCTTGTCTATTTTGACACTTTTGGAATTAGGCTCTGGTATCTCACTGCTACCGTTTTGATATTCTTCAGGGAGAACGAAATACATGCGCTGCTCTTCTCCTTCCATATCACCGAAAACCGGAGTAGTCATAGCAATTTTAGTATCTGAACGGTTGTCCCTGGAGATGTATCCAAAAAGCTTCATGAAACTACTATTGAGCCCTTTACCCATCTTTGCCGATGCCACATAAAGATCGTCATACAAACGAATCTCTAAGCTCCCCTCTTTAAGCAAAACATCGTATCTGGCAGTCTCATAGTCCTCTTCCTTACTCGAACTACAACTCATCACCATGCTTAAGCATGGCAAGTAGAAATAGATGGCGATATTTTTCAGTTTGTTGCCAATTAGCATGTTTAAACCCGAATGATGTGAGGGAAGTTGAACAAGATGCAGAAAAGCTTGAGCCACAAGAAAAAGAGAGTCAACGAAGATTTATCAATCGCATCGTCTGAGGGTAGCTCTTACAAGCAAGGGAAGGCATAACTACCAAGCGCGCGAAGCGTCAATCCAGATAGAGGTCGGATATGGATCTCAATAAGGTGATACCTCTAGCAGACTCCATATTTCTTAAGGACAAGATATTGGACAAATCTTTGAGTCTCTATGACATCATTCAAACTGAAATTAACCCCTTTTCTCTAAAACCACAGCCTTTATAGATTTTTTTCTATTCCTTTTTACTTACATGGCTTACTCAGTCCTTACCTGATACCTCATATGGAAAAATAAATAAGGAAACAGTAACTATTAAGGATTTCATTTTACGCCTGAATCGCTGCTTCTTTCGCCAAAATAACCTTTTTACGTGTTCTGCCCCAGCGGTAACCCTCAATGATACCAGTCCTTCGAATAACTCGATGACATGGGATGATAAAGCCCACCGGATTGGATCCACAGGCTGTTCCCACCGCTCGTGCAGATTGTGGATTTCCAATGCTTCTTGCTACCTGCCCATAGGTGCAAACATGGCCTTCGGGAATACGGAGTAGTGCCTTCCAAACTTTCAACTGAAAGGCACTGGCCCTTACCCAAAGACGCAATGGTTCATTCTTCTTATAAGAAGATTTGAAAATTCTCTTGCACAATTCTCTGGCTTGAATGGTTGACTGGCGATATTCGGCTTTGGGCCATTGGGCCAATAATTCAGCTGGTATGGAATCAGATGCATTGTTATCATGAAATGCGAGATGGCAAACGCCTCGCTCTGACCATGCTAAACTACAATGACCAAATATACTTTTTGAATAACCCCAAGTAATCACTAGTCCTTTACCTCGTTTTTTGAACTCTCCAGGTGAAACTCCTTCCAGTGTCACAAAAAGATCATGTAATCGCCCTGGACCTGACAACCCTACTTCCAGAGAAGTATCTAAAACACTCGCAGAATGACGCAATCTAGCCTTTGCATCCTCTACAGTCAGATATTTTAGAAACTGTTTTGGGGTCACTCCCGCCCAGCTATGAAACAGTCGATGAAATCGCGAAACACTAAGATCAACCATACCTGCTAAATCAGCTAAATGAGGTTGCTTAGTGTAATGGTTATCGAGATATCGTATGATTTTTTCAATTCTATCATAATCAGTCATTATTTAAACATAACCTATCATGCCACCCGTTTCTTGCTGATAATTGAGCATAGCACTGGTTGGATCAAAGTATCATTTGCTATAGTTTTAAATTTCCATGCCTTCAGGTTTGTAAAGAATCGTTTTCCATCCTTACCCTAGAAGCGGTCTCATAAATGGTGTGTACAGATAATTAGATGTGTTTAAATAAGAAGGGGTGGATTTGACAGATATGCAGTGGGAATACATTAGAAAATACCTTCCAAAGCATAGAGTAAGAAAAGACGGAAAAGGGCGACCCTGGAGTAATCCGCGTGATGCCCTTAATGGGATTATATGGATCCTTAAGACAGGAGCGCGTTGGAAGGACCTTCCGGAGAGATACGGAGCTTATCAAAGGGTTCATGGCAGGTTTCAAAATTGGGGAAAGCCACGAGTTATGCAGAAAGTATGAGAGGCATTGGCGCGTGACCTCAAAGAACGGGCTGAGATAGATGTTAGTGAATGTTTTATTCATGGAAGCTTTGTTCCTGCAAAAAGGAGGGCTCTGGCATCGAGCTTACCAAGCGGGGTAAGGGCTCAAAGGTCATGGTGGTGGCAGACGCTCATGGTTTACCTCTCGCCTTATGCGCGCAAAGCGCTCAACCTGCAGAAGTAAAACTAGTGAAAGAAACTCTTAAATGTTGCCCTCGAGGAATGAAACCTAAGTGGCTTATCGGAGATAAAGCATACGATAGTGATCCCTTTGATATAAAGTTGAAGATAAAGAAAATGAAGATGATTGCTCCACACAAGAGTAATAGAAAAAAGGCTGCAACTCAGGATGTTAGAGAACTAAGGCGCTATAAACGTAAATGGAAGGTAGAACCCTTCAACGCATGGCTCCGAAATTTTAGAAGGATAGTTGTTCGATGGGACTTCTATCAAGAAAATGATACTGCTTTCCTTTATCTAGCTGCTTTTCTTATCCTTTGGAAATATTTATGAGATCACTTCTAGTCATTTGACAAGTGCAAGCATTCCGACTAGTTGACACCCTATTTTCTACAGATATAAAGCTCACCTGCTGCAGAAGTGATGCCCATCTTCTCAATCTCATCTGCTGTTAAAAAATCACGCCTGTCAATTTTTTCAACAATAAAACCTGCTTCTTCCAGCCGAGAAAGATAGTCAGGCCCATACCTTCGAACATGATCCGCCTGCCCAAAAATGCGTAACCTTTCCTGAGGGTCTTTAATAGAAGGATCTTCAAAGGTACTCTCCGCTGTAATCGGCACCAGTAGCACAGCTAACCCGTCAACAGATAGAATTCTATAAAATTCCCTCATGGCTTTTCTGTCATCTGAGACGTGCTCAAGAACATGGCTGCAATAAATAAAATTAAAAGAATTGTCCGGCAGTTTTATATTCATAATATCCATCTTTAAATCTACATCGGGCATGGATAAATCGGCAGTGTAGTAACCACCTCCAATTAAAGATCTAAATTTTTCTTCAAGAATTGTCTCAGGGACAATATGAAGAGCCTTTAAGGGCGGATTCGCATGAAAATCGGTAAGTCTTTCGATATAAAGCCAGAATAGTCGATGCCGTTCGAGTGTTTCACAAACGGGGCATTTGGCATCTTTTCGAGGAATAATCCCAAATCCATGAAACTCTCTAAGGCCGCTTTTACAAAGGGGACATCTTCTTCTATTTCCAATATAGTAGAGTCTCTTCAGCGGGCGGAGCTTGCTTTTTATTTTACGCAACATGATCTACAAAGCACTTTAGGCATGCAAAACAATGATCTGCCTACGTCACCCATCACACTTTCACCGTCTTGATCTACGATCCAAAAATCTATAGGGGCATGAAGAACCCAACGCACGCCAAAAATGGATCAATAGTTCTCGAGCCAAAATTCGCAGTGCCGTGACGAACCGGTAGATGATCACTTTGATACTCCATCCCATGCGTTCTAAAATTTTATGAGAACGTGGCACACGTGCTATCTGATCAACCATTTCGCATAAGTGCTCCATCAGAACCCCTGGAGCATAGTGCTTGCGCCAAGCATCTTCGGCTGCGAGGCCCATTTCCTTCGAGCAAGACCGGTATTTTTCTAAAATTCTCGGAATGTCTCCTATCCTCCTTTCGGGTATAACAATGCTAAATGACTCCCAATTTGGACCTTCTGGAAAAGCATAGTTGTCTGCAATGATAACCGGAACTCTTGCCATCCTCATCACTTCAAAGAGACGTATTGTTCCGAGCCCTGTGCCACGAGGGCACAAGACAAACTCACTGTCGCGAATGACCTGTGCGTAATAACTATGACGATGTCGACGCTGCTCTTCGGAATGTGTTAAATCCCAAAATCTGAAATCCGTTGTATCCTCGATGAGAATGTCCGAACGTTTGAAATCTGTCCTCATTAGCCAACGACGAGTCCAAGAAGTGGCGGCTCCAACGAAGCTAAAAAAGTACGGTCGTTCATGAATTTCATTCTTGTCCCAGAGAATATAGGGATTATCAATCCCCTCTCCAAAAGGCAAGTAACAGAAGGAACGTAAAAGCCCGGATTTAAGCTGCTTACGGGAAAGCGAGGTATAGACTCCAGGTATTGGGTATAGATAGCATTTGATCTGTCCGTACAAATAGCATTTTTTATAATAATCTCTAAGAACTTGATGACGACGAAGATGGTAATAATAATGACCGCTATCTCCCTCGAGAAAGAAAATCCAATCTGCTTGGCTCGGATCATTCGTTGTAGAAAATTGTCTACTCTCGGATAGTTGCTCGATCAGGTGACCAAGCTTAGGAAACGCTCTCTTACCATCTGAATAATAGCTCTCAAAATAGATGATTTTTTTAGCTCCTTCATGGTAGCTTGCTTCATCAAGACTCACATTGGACATATTTCCTATTAAGCAGTACTAGGGCAAACAGTAAACACTGCTTTTATTATTGATGGAGGAAGGAGAAATAGCCTCTTACACGCGATTCTAACACACCTTGGAATTAGTCATTTTTGAATGAATAGGCAACAGTGCTTCATCCAACCTACCATTCTATTGTTTCATCAGTAAAGGCCTCAAGAGATCTGTGTAGTCCCTTGGTGCTTGGCTCCGTGTTGATATCAGAGGATCAATCCGGCGGAACAATCTTGGAATACTTCCATCTCCTGGATATCCCGATTGAATTAGGATATGACAAAACTGAATCTTTAAAATGAATTCAGAAACGCTACAGAAGTGCCTATTTGAATAATTTCTAATTAAGAAAAGATTAGGCTGCACTTATTTGCAATTAATTTTTGATAAGCAAAACTACGGGTTAGATGCTCATTTCAAAAAATCTGAGAGTTTCGATTTATTCGCTTTTAAAGCAGCATTCCTCGTAGGTCTTGCTTAACACTCTGGTATCACTATGCGACTAACCTTTGATAAAACGGTCGATGGAAAACGTTCCCCCGCCTTTGATCAAAAAGGGTAATGTCGCAAAAGCATAGAGGAGTGCTAATTCTCCTTTGCCAAATAGATCATCGCCGTGAGCTCCAAAGGCGGCAACGACCATGGTGCCCATGACAGCAGCTGCTGCCGGTCGAGTGGCTAGACCAAGAGCTAATAAAATACCTCCTACTAATTCACTGATGCCAGCACCCCAAGCAAAGAGCTCGGGCATGGGAAAACCAATCTTACCTACAAGTCCTACAAAACCCTCGGCCGGTGGAACTTTACCTAACCCATGAGCAAACGCCATGGTGGCACCCACAAAAACTCTAGTAACTGCCAAACTTAATTCGACTGGAAATGTCGCATCTCTGGAACGTTCAAAAAGTATTTTTATCATAGTTGGTAGTATCTACTTATATGCGAGATAGTCAAATGTGACGTTACATCTTTGTTAGCTCTCCTTTTCAAGCTGCTAGAAGTTATATTCATCTCAATCAACTCCTATTAGAGCTTAATCCGGAATGATGCAGTAGAGACTCAAAGATCTGAGCAAGATCTTGGCTCCAAGAAACATAGAGCCCTCAAGAGGTATCGCGGTTAGATACATCTTCGTCGACTCTCTTTTCCTTGCAACTCAAGCTTTTAGGTATCTCGTTGCACTTCTATTGCATAATCCAGATTAAAACGGACCCGTCTTTGTGTCCTATTTTTTCAGAGGGTGACTCTTTGGGACGTGTCCAGAGGACTTAGTGGAGTGTCCATGTAAAGCTATGAAATTTAAAAGATGGAGCCGGATGTCGGGATCGAACCGACGACCAGATGATTACAAATCAACTGCTCTACCGCTGAGCTAATCCGGCCTATTTTAGAATTTTCCCAAAAAGGAACAAAAGGATAGAATTATCGCAAAACCTGAGCAAGGAAAAAACTTACCTCGCTAGTGCCACATGATTTACTCGTTTTCCAGCTCGACTAAAGCCCTAATAAATTGCAAATCATCGGGGTCGAATAAGGTAGTGGAGGTGTACACAGTCTGTTGAAAGCCTCCCCCAATATACCATTCTGAGGTCACTTCAATATCTTGCGTATCACTACTCCAGGAATCCTGAACAAAAGGGGTATGAGTCACTTGGCCTATCACTGATAATGCTGGGTCATCTATCCTCGAGATAACCGTCATCTCTAGGAAGCCTGCATCATTCAAACGAACTTGAGGCAAAACATCGTTGTTAGGCAACAAGGGGTCCATACCCAAACCATAACAAATAAGATTATCAATTCTGTCAAAATTAGGATCCGCATTTTGACCGGTAATCAAGTTTCCCATCAATATCTGGGCAAGGCTAAAATTATCCGTGCTATTTTGCCAAGCTTCGTATGAAAAAGAGGTTGCTCCAAAAAACGAGTCGAAATACAGTCTCATCTGCACCAAAGCATCCAGTCCTGAATCTAGGTGACCCCTATTAGTGCCGACGCGCTGCTTACGAACCGGAGCATTTTCTGAAAGCATAAAGCGATGCGCCAAATTCGTATTTTCCGGAGAAACATCAATATCCGCGTCCGCATAGAGAAATAACACCGGTGCTTGAGGTACCCACTCATCGAGACTATTTTCTTTTAGAACTTCAAAGAACTCAGGATTGTTTGCTTGCAGTGTTTCAAAAGAAGTATCAACGAGTAGTTGATCCAGTTCAGATGCAGACGGCAGTTGTGCCAATATTTCGGCACTCGAAAGAGAACCATCAAATAAGTCTGGAAGCATATCGGCATAGGGCTGCTTAATGATCGTAGAAAGGTCGGACTCTATCGCATAAACCTCATTCATCGAGTAAACCAGATAACATAGATAGAGAGGCGCATTATCAGATGGATTCGCCAGTGATTCTTGGATTTGAGCACCATCTAAATCATAAGGACCGGCACCTGCGGCGGAGGCTATGAGTGAAAATTCGTCTGAGAGATTTTCTTCAATTTCACGATGCGTCGATAAAGCAGCGTGTCCTCCTTGAGAGTACCCAAACAGAAACAAATCATTGCTAAAAGTTGAACCCTCTAAGTTCGCAAGTCCCTCGACAAGTTGCCTGGCCGCACGAATCGCGTCAATTGCAGCGCTGGCTTGAGAGTCCACATGAAGGTAGGGATGAAATCCCTGGTTACCCCCCAGGCCTATATAATCCGGAGCAACCGCTAGATATCCCGAACCTGCAAATGAAGACAAAAGCAGGTTATATATGCCATTTGCAGTTCCAATAAATGATCTCGAAGGCACTACATCCTGCTCTGTCTCCGTAATATTATGAAAACATACCGTCGGAGCCTCAAGTGCACCTAAGGGAATGGATACTAAACCCGTTGCTTCCGTTTCATTACCAAAAGCATCGATAGTTTCATAACGTATTGAATACACTCTTGCGTTGTATAAAGAGTCTGGCAGCTCATCTAACCTGAATAGATCTATTGAATTATCGATCAATTCTCTATTAACCACATTTCCACGCCATGAGAAAATAAGGTCCCCTCTTTCTGCATATGAATAACTAGGAGATAATAAATTTATACTTAGTAGAAATAAAATAACAAAAAAGTAATAATTCGTCTTTAACAACACAAAGCGAGATTAAATAGCAGCTTAAGTAGTGTCAATTAAGAATACTCCGAAAGAACTAATCCGGATCAGTCTGTCTCTAGTTCAATCAGAGCTCTTATGAACTGAAGATCTTGAGGATCAAAAAGTGTTGTAGAGGTATAAACCGTTTGCTGAAAGCCATCTCCCATATACATTTTGGAGTTTACTTGGATATGTGCGGCGGCGCTACTCCAAGAATCAGGCATTAGAGGTGTATGAGTAACTTGGCCAACCACCGATAATGCTGAGTCATTAACCCTGGAGACAACTGTCAACTCTAGAAAACCGGAGTCATTAAGACGAACTTGGGGCAAAACATCCTTGTTTGCCAAGAAAGGATCCATACCAAAAGCATAGCAGGTAACATTATCCACTCTATCAAAGTTAGGATCTGAGTTAGGGCCCGTAATGAAATTTCCTACTAATATCTGTCCAAGGCTAAAATTGTCCGTACTTTTCTGCCATATTCCATAAGATGAGGCGGCTTCTTCATAGAAAGAGTCAAAATAAAGTCTGATTTTCACCACTGTGTCTATCAAAGCGGTATCATGATCCCTATTGGTTCCTACCCTTTGCTTACGCACCGGAGCATTTTCGGAAATCATAAAGCGGTGAGCGATATGAGTATTTTCAGGGCTTACATCTTTGTCTGCATCTGCATAGAGAAACAAAATTGGCTTTTCTGGCACCCACTCATCAAGGCTGTTTTCTTTAAGCGCGGCAATTAGATCTGGATACGCCTCAACAAGACCCTCGAAGGTGGTCTCATAGAGTAGTTGATCCAAGTCAAACTGGGACGGCAAAGCCGCAACAATCTCCTGAACGGTTTTGGAACCATCAAATAAACTAGGAATCATAGCATCATAGGGCGGCTTAAACAGAGTCGAAAGGTCAGACTCTAAATTATATATTCTGCCCATTGAGTAACCTACGTAAGCGAAATATAGTGGCGTATTCTCACTCGGATTATCTAACGAACGCTTTATCTGGACACCATCTAAATCAAATGGCCCAGCACCTGCGGCTGTCGCTACAAGTGAAAATTCGTCTGATAAATTTTCTTCAATTGCTCGATGCGTTCCCACCGTGGCGTGCCCTCCTTGCGAATAACCGAATAAAAACAAATCATCTCCCACCGTCGTTCCATCCAGATTATCTAGGCTGGCAACTAGATTTTTTACGGCACGAATGGCATCAATCGCGGCGCTAGATTGTGATTCAACATGTAGGTAGGGATGTAATCCTGGACCACCACCTAAACCTAAGTAATCAGGCGCAACCCCCAAATAACCCGCTCCTGCAAAAGACGCCATAAGTAAGCTAAAAATTCCATTGGACGTACCCAAAAACGACCTCGACGGGGCTTCGTCTCGGTTTGTTTCTGTGCCATTATGAAAACATGCTATAGGCACTTCTGAAGCTCCTATAGGGATTGCCACCAATCCAGTGGCCTCCGTTTCGTTGCCGAATTCATCAATTGTCTCGTAGCGTATGGAGAACATCCGCACGTCATAGATCGAGTCAGCGACGTCATCTATTCCAAAGAGATCGATCGAATTATCTATGACCGCTTTATCAAGGACATTACCTCTCCACCACAAAATAAGATCTCCTCTTTCCGCATAACTAAGCGAAGGAAAGAGTAGGACGAGGATAAACATAAAAGACCAAAGACGATTGAATTTTGCAATAACAAGCCTCATATACCTAAAGGTAAATTTATGACCTATATGTGTCAATAGGCAATGACACCTAACCTCTGGAAAGAGCTTGCATGCTTATTTCTTTAACCTGGGTGATCTAGCTGCCATACAGTCAGCAATTTCTTCAGCGGGATAGGTAAGAATTTCGGCAAGGGTAGGATGATAATGAGGCATCTTGGCTAGGTCATAGACCGTACCTTTGAAAGCCATGAGTGCTGTGAGTTCATGAATGAGATCAGAAGCATGAGGCCCTACAATTTGAGCTCCCAGAATGGTTCCCTTTTTAGGATCCGCTAATAGCTTCACAAAGCCGTCAAGAGCTCCCATGACCATGGATTTTCCATGATCATCGAATGGATAAGTCGCCATGAGATAATCTTTTTTTTCTGCCTGCAAGTCTTTTTCAGATTTACCTACCGTGGCAACTTCAGGATTGGTAAAGGTGACTGTCATAATTAGGCGGTAATCCATTCGGGCTAATTTCGGGCTTTTGCGAGATTTTCCTTGCTGCACGAGAGCAAGTGCATTCTTAGCTGCTAGCTCACCCTGACTAATGGCTACATGCACAACCTCATAGGGACCGCAGACGTCACCAGCTGCAAAAATATGTTTCTGACTACTTTGCTGAGTCAAACGAACCCTGATTCGCCCGCTATTTGTCTTAACTTTTGCCGCTTCTAAGTCAAGTGAATCCGTATTAGCGCGACGACCCAAGGCACATAGGATTTCCTCAGAAGAAACAGTTACTTCTTTTTTGCCTTGCTTAAAGCGCACTCTTTTTTTGGCCGGCTTACCTTTTTTCGTTTTCAGTTTCTCAAATCGCAAGAGTTCCGTTCCCGTGTAAACCTCCATACCCTCTTCTCGAAAAACTTTTTCTAAAACTTGAGCTACATCTGAATCTCCAGCACTCAAAAATTGACCACTGCGCTGGATGATTTTTACGTTCACCCCAAGATGAGAGAAGTATTGGGCTAGTTCAAGCGCAACCGGGCCGGCTCCCAAGACTGTAAGACTTTTCCATGGCTTGATTTGATGAAGCGCCTCATCACTTGTGATAAAGCCGACGTCATCTAAACCTTCAGCTTGAGGAATGGCTACGCGAGATCCCGTAGCGATAACAAAAGTCTTACTTTTGATCACTTTGCTTTTACCAGATTCTCTGAAGGTTACTTCTATACTCTGTTCATCCAAAAACCGAGCCTTGCCTTGTATAAAATCAAATTTACCTCCTCGTTGCTGCTGCTCCCGATAATTGGAAAATTCATTAATTAGGGCGTCTTTGCGTTTAACAATTTTTTTCCAATTGGGCTCAGCCGCTGGCACTTTTAGTCCAAATCGGGAGGCCCGTTTTATTTCGTGAAGTCGATGAGCTGATTCTAGCAACGCTTTAGTAGGCATACATCCTTTGAGAATACACAGGCCCGCCGTTTGCTCGCCCCCTTCAATGAGCGCAACAGATACTTCTGAATCTTCTACTGCTGTTCTGGCCGCAGCATATCCGGCACTGCCTCCGCCAATAACGACAATATCGTAGAAATCCTTCATGCAAATATCCTAACCCTATTATTTTACTCAAGCAAAAGCAAAGCATTGGGTGAATGAATTTTCCAGATAGGATAGAGCCCGTTTATAAGTCTGAAACACAACCACTTCACTCTTATCAATTGCAACTCTAATTAGCTAACTCCAAACGGTGTAATAAGCCTTTTGCTTTGAATAGAGCAGTTTTCAGTTCACGAACCCCAAAGGGTTTTGAGAGAAAATCATCCATGCCTGCATCAAGACACCTTTGGCGATCGGAGTCCATGGAATACGCTGTCATAGCAATAATAGCCGACTGAGCACTCTTCAAATGCATTTCTCTTATGCGCTTGGTGGCTGTAAAGCCGTCCATCTCGGGCATTTCTATATCCATTAGAATAACATCGTAGTCCTTTTCCTCTAGAGCACTTAATGCCATTTCTCCATTGTCGACCACGTCTGGAGCAAGCCCTAGTTTCCCGAGCATCGAAATCATCACGCATTGATTAACTCGATTATCTTCAACTAATAAGACTTTCATTTTATCTAGGCTTAGATCTTCACGTGCTCTTTTAGATCCTGATACTTCGGTCAAAGAAGCCTCTACTAGGCCATTCCAAAATTGCCTCATGGTCAGAGGTTTTTGGCCAAACACTACTTGGGCATTCTCCTGTTCCACCAAATTACAACAAAAAGAGCCCAGAATATAAGGGCGAGAAAAAATATTCTTGGATTTTAAGATGTTCAACAGATGCTTCACATCATTTTCCGAGCATGCTCCATCTATAATGACAAAATCAAATGATTCGGATTCGTTCACAAGCTGCTCAAACTTTTCGATATCTGTAACTGATTTGAGTCGCATACCCCACTCCTGAGTGAAGTGATCCATAAATTCTAATTGAGTCTGACTCTTTTCTATTGCTAAAACTTTTTTATTCTCAAATCTCCTGTCTACCTGAAAACACCAATCTCCAACCGAACCAACAGGAACATCTAGCTCGAAGCTAATCGAAGAAATGCCTTGCTGACTAAAATGATGGTAAAGCTTTCCTTCAAAAAGATGGCCTAATTCTCTGGCAACTTCTAAGCCCAAAGCGAGTTCACCTCCATGCAGAGCTCGGTCTTCACCACCCTTTGAAAACAATCTTCGAATATGAACGAGACCTTCTGGAGATACTTGCGCACTCTCCCACCATACTCTAAAGCAAAGCCGCTGTTTACCGTTTTCTAAACCACTGGCAGTGACTTTCAGAGATAGCTCACCTTTTTCTAAGAAGAACGCAGAAATTCGCAACAACTCACAGATTAATTGGGCCAAATAATTTCTGTCCGTAACAACAACTCTAGGTGCTGGCCCTCCAATACTATAGGCTATATCGAGCGGCTTTTCCTGCTCGATCACATACTCATAGGATGCTTCCACGCAATCTTCAAGCAGAGAAGCTAGCTCAACAGAAGCGTGTGCCAATTGAATGTGCCCCTCACGCAACTTCGTGTATTCAATGATATGCTCAAACATCATCATCAACAGTTTTCCACTCTTCTTAGAAGTTAGAACCAAATCTTTTTGTGCGCGATCTAACTCTGTGTCCATGAGCATATCCGCTATACCTAAGATACTGTTCATGGGCGTTCGAATCTCATGATCAACCGTCGTTAAGAACTCTGCTTTCGTCCTCTTTGCTAGGCTAGCATCTTCCTTGGCCTCGCGAAGCTCTCGTAGCTTATCCTTGAATTCCGAAATATCTGTTTCGATGAGCATCCCTCCCTCTAATGAACCCTTGTCATCTCTGAGTGGACGAACTTCAAGTGCCATGAGATGAGGCTGGTCATCTTTGTCATAATGTAGGATTTCAGCATCAAACCCATGACCCAATGACAAACTTTTAGAAATTTTCTTAGTAATTTCTTGAGATGTTTTATCGCCCGCTAAAAGCAACTCTGGTTTCATCCCCAAAGTCTCCAGCATAGAATAACCAAACTGCCTATTGAAGCCGGCATTGACCCATTCGATCCTTCCATTTTTATTGGTTAACACCACAGCGTTGTGCGTGCTGTTAACCACCTTAGCCAATTGACGTATTTGAGCATGATTTTCAGCTAGTCGATCAAAACAGTCATTGAGAATTCTACCCAAATTGCCCATTTCCGTCAGCGGAACCATTCTAGCTGAGAGAAAGTCTGCATAATCTCCATGCTTACGTTTATTGGCAGCACGCGTCATGATTTTGAGAGGCTTGAGCACTTCGAACTCTAGAAAAAACCAACCGAGTAACCCAAAGAAAAACAATACGACTATTGTCCAGCCTAGACTTACCACCCATAAGAGCCATAGGCCTAAGCCATCTGCTGTCCTTTCCTGTAATGACTTGATAAACTCTACCGGTGAATATTGTTCGAGCAAATAGCGTAGTAGTTCAATCTTTATAAAACTCAGAACAAGAGCAACTACGGCCACCCCAATCGCCAAGCGAATAAATAGACTAGGCGCACACTTTTTAATGATCGCATGCCAAGCCCTCTCGACGGTGCTTAACCAATCGGCATCTTGAGAGTCTCGACCCTCCTGAATGGTAGCTCTGATTTGTGATACTTGGCTCATGAAAATTTCTGGGGTTCTTGCAGTTACTCACCCATTAATTTAATCGACCTACTCGTTTTCAGAGTTAAGTCTTTTCGCCTCGATCCCATCGCGAGTTTCGCATTCGTTGTAAAATTGGGAGCACTTGGCAGTCTTCGTGCAAGATAAAGCGTCTCTACTGCAGACTACCGTGACCCTAAGGCACTGTTCCCACCCAGCTATGTGGGCCTTCTGGAAAATTTCTAGGCGAGAGATTTAGGTATTTCATAGGATTCCACATCCTCTGATTGTCCCTTAAATTTGCCGTAGAGAAAGCGGTCTGCCACAGTATCTTTCCTAGTGATAACTGAGGCCTTTTTCAGGCCCTCTTCAGCTAAGCGGTGTAGACTCTGATAAAGCAACCAGGTTCCTGCCCCACGGCAGCGATATTCATCTTGAATACACACTCCAGTCAATAGTTGACGCTCGCTCTCCTCTTCAAAATAGATAGCACTCAGACCTAGCATATGAGAACCATCTTCCAGAGAGAGAAAAGTAACCTTTTTTGAGTCAATACCTGCATCAACTACCTTTTTCAGGTCGGCCATTCTTTGTTCTAAAGCGGTATTCCACCCATGATCCATGCGGTGAGTCGACTCCAGCGTTTTCCAAATACGAGGGCGATCTTCTTTTCCGACAATACGAAGTTCCAATTTCCGCTCCATCTTCGGCGAATCATCGGGCAGATGATCCAAAACCCAAGTATACTTGACCCACTTAATGCCAAACATGATGAAGATGCATATCTATAAAAATATCAGATAGCAAGGTAATAAATAAGAGTATTCTGATGATTTGTTAACCATGCGAGCTAAAAACTACAGGCAAAACCAGAGCAATTTTTTACAGTTCCGAATAAATTCAACTTAAAAGATCTTTAACCGCGGCCTTCTCTTCACCAAGCTCCTTAAGGGTTGCCGCAATTTTCTCTTTGCTAAAGTCATTCACCTCTAGATCTTTGACCACTTGCCATGCAGACCCATCTGACGTGATGGGATAGGAAACCATTAGGCCTTCCTCTGCTCCGTAGCTTCCATCCGATGAGATTGCCACACTGGTCCAATCTCCATCAGCTGTAGGCGTAGTAAGAGATTTTACGGTATCAACCACTGCACTTGCGGCACTCGCGGCAGAAGAAGCTCCTCTTGCCTTAATGATAGCCGCACCTCTTTGCTGAACCGTAGAAATAAACTCCCCTTTTAACCAAGATTCATCAGAAATTACTTCGGTGACAGGCTTGCCGCTAATCTTAGCATCGTAGAAATTGGGGTATTGCGTAGCGGAGTGATTACCCCAAATCGCCATATTGGTAACTTCCGAAACATGAACACCTGCCTTGGAAGCTAACTGCGCCTTAGCTCGGTTTTCGTCCAAGCGAGTCATCGCAAACCAGCGGTCAGCTGGAATCGATTTGGCGCTTTCCTTAGCGATCCAGCAATTTGTATTACAAGGATTTCCCACGACTAGCGTGCGAACGTCTGAAGCTGCATTTTTTTCTATGGCCTGCCCTTGACCGACAAAAATTTTGCCATTGATACCGAGCAAATCTTTGCGCTCCATGCCTTGTTTACGAGGAACACTACCTACCAATAGAGCCCAACTGACATCTTTGAACCCTTCGTTTAGATCTACAGTGGGAACCATATCTTTGAGTAATGGAAAAGCGCAGTCGTCCAATTCCATGACAACGCCTTGTAAAGCTTCTTCAGCAGGAGGAATTTCAATCAGATTTAAAGCTACTGGCTGATCTGGACCAAACATGGATCCAGAAGCGATTCTAAAAAGCAGCGAATAGCCTATCTGGCCTGCTGCACCGGTCACTGCTACTCTTATCGGTTTCTTTTCGGACATATAATTAATAGTCTAACCACAAGAAAACCTCATGACAACGCCAATCGCGCACAAAACGTGGTTTCTTCTTTCTCAAGCCAGTAGATCCTAAACACTACCGGGCTTGACTGCGGGTATAGATTTTAAGTCCTCTGGCAGCTGATCTGGATGAAATGTCTCAACATTCAATCGCAGCAAACTCTCATAAGGAGCACCAAAATCTGGCGACACGTCACCGCTTCTATCTACAATCACAACAATACCGACGACGACACCCCCCAGAGATCGAACAACCTCACAGGTTTCCTTCACAGCGCTACCGGTCGTTACCACATCTTCAGCAACCAAGAAACGTTCCCCGGGATTCACACGAAAGCGCCGCATAACCAACTTGCCGTCCTGCTTTTCCGCAAATATGTGTCTTTTGTTCAGATTTCTAGCTACCTCATGTCCTACAAGAATGCCTCCCATGGCAGGAGAAACGACCGTATCTATCTCATAGATCTTTGCGCGTTCCGCTAAGGCCGAGCATATATCAGCAGCGATCACAGGATGCTGTAACAAACCTGCACACTGGAAATACTGACGACTACGCAATCCCGAACGTAGAATAAAATGCCCCTCTAATAGTGCTTTAGTCTCTTTAAACTTCGCTAGGACCTCATTTGCATCCATCAATCCACCTCGTGTTCCTCTCTATTTACTCTTAATGTTTGAAGGCCACTGCCTCAATCTCAACCAAAGCTCCTTTGGGTAAAGCCCCAACTTCAACGGTAGCTCTTGCTGGATAAGGCTCACTAAAAAACCCGCCATACACCTCATTTACAACCGGGAAATCACTCATAGATTGCAAATATATAGTTGTCTTGAGCACTTGGTTCCATCTTGCTCCCGCAGCAGCTAATACTTGGCCTAAGTTTTCAAGCACCTGTTTGGTCTGTTCTTTGACACCTCCCTTAACCAGCTCGCCTGATTTAGCATCTAGAGGAATTTGCCCAGAGCAAAAAATCAGGCTATCCCAACAAACAGCCTGAGAATAAGGACCGATCGCTTGAGGTGCATTCTCCGTTGCTATTACTCTCTTTTCTGTAGCCATGAACATCTCGGTATAGGCCAGTGATAGACACCTAGCAATGAGAAATCATGCGCTGCTTATCAAAAGGAAACTACAAAAAATGAAACCTCTGCAACGTTAGCAGTCCAAGCCAATACCCCTGAGAATAAGGAATATTTCTGATTTTTTCTAAGAAACTTCTCCTGCACTTGCTCAATAAAAGAAGTTATTGGATGCGTCCTAAACACAAAATATTTAATTGCACGGTATGTAGTCCGAAATTAGTGTAAATGAACAGTTTGAGCTATTCCGCCTATGCTCGGCTAAGAATTTGTAAAAATAATTAAATGAACGAAGTATCCCCAGCCCTCGTTTATACAATCACCATCATGTCTGCTATCGGCTTCACCGCCTCCATTGTTTTCGGTGTTAAATTTATGCGGGATCGTGTTAAAAGACTGAGTAAGAAGTTTGACGAAGATCCTGAGCCCCAAGCCGCAGAGCCTCAGCCATCTTTTCTAGAGCGAGCTCAAAGCATGATCCCTAAAGTAGAGGACTTCACAAAAGCCAAAGCTTCGGTCAAAGATACCTTTGTTCCAAAGATCAAACTTTCTGACAATCCATTTGAGCAACTCAGAGAAAGCTGCGCACTTCTTCAAAATACAGAAGAACCTCCCACGCCAGCACAAATCCAAAATATGGAGAAGCTTTTTTCCCTCATTGAGCAACAACACCCTCAGAGCAAAGATGACCTCACCCGTTTTCGTGCTCAACTCAACCGTGTCTCTACAGACCCTTCTCAACTATTTCTTTTCCTCATTGAACTACACAAGTGGACTGACCAGCATAAAGGGCTTTGCTCTTCATAATTTCTCCCCCTTTACCTTTTTAGCTATGCTCATTGATACACACTGTCATCTGGATTTCCCTGATTTCAATACCCCAAGTGATGAGCTTAAGCGCGTCATTGAAAACGCCCATCACGCTAAAGTTGAAAAACTCATTACCATCGCAACAGATCTCAACTCCAGCAGGCGCTGTGTGGAAATCGCAGAACAGTTCCCATCAGTCTATGCCACCGTAGGCATCCACCCCTGTGATGCAAATGATAGCGTATTGGAAGATCTCCAGGAAATCGAACAGTTGCTCAGTCACCCAAAGGTTTTAGCCATTGGAGAATGCGGCCTCGATCACCACAAATTAAAAGAACGTAATCCAGAAACTGATATCGGCAGCCTTAAGTCTAAACAGATCGACATCTTCCAAGCTCAACTAGAACTGGCTTGTAGTCACCAGAAAAATATGATCATCCACCAGCGCGACTCGTGGGAACCCGTTCTCAAACAAATCAAACGCTACACGGGTAAGTTCCGCGGTGTCTTTCACTGCTTTGGAGGAACCCTTCAACAGGCTCAAGAAGTCATAGATCTTGGTCACCTCGTCTCCTTCACTGGTATTGTCACGTTCAAGAAAGCAGTGGATTGCCAAAACACTGCTGCTCAAGTTCCAGCAAATAAATACATGCTTGAAACAGATAGCCCTTTCTTAGCCCCGGTGCCTTACAGAGGTAAACGTTGTGAACCCGCGTATACCGCTCTCATTGCTCAGAAAATTGCGGATTTACGTCAAATAACAATTGAAGAAGTAATCCAACAAACGTTTCAAACAGCTAAAAGTTTTTTTAAACCCATTGGTCAGCCTTTAACTGCGAGCCATCATCGATGAAAAATTCCATCTAAGGCATTGTTCGAGTTTAAGCAATAGCCGAAACGGAATGGAAGACATGTGACCTCTTGCAGCCCCTATTTTTAGGGGTACGTTTCCTATGTTATTTTATGCCTTAATTAAGACTCGAGTTATTTGCTTTTGCACTTCGAGACATCAAATGAATGAAAGGACAAAAACATGAAACGATTAGAATCATTTATCATAGCAGGTATCCTTGTTTGCCTGGCTATTACCTCTCTGCACTCTGCTGAAAAAACAAAACTCAAACCTGAGCAGATTAACAAAAAAATTGGAGAATATCCATTAACCATCTGTGTCATCACCACGAATAAGCTTGGCTCTAAAGATGATCCTTTTGTCTATCGATACCAAGGACGGGAAATTCATTTTTGCTGCAAGAGTTGCGATGACACATTTGAAAAAAATCCCACCAAAGGTCTAGCCATGCTGGATGCCGCAGTCATTGCCCAGCAAAAAGAATCCTACCCATTCAAGGAATGCCTTATTTCTCAAGAGCCCCTTGTAAAAGGTGAATTGGTCAAAACCATCGATAATAACAACAATTTATTTCTTACTTGCTGTAAAATATGTGCTGAAGACTTAAGGAAAGACCCTGAAACCTACCAAACAATGCTCCAAGAAGCTTATAAAAATAATTCATAACTTATTGGTCAAAGCAGCTAGCGCGTAATCTCTATTCAACTGATTGATGAAATTAACACTGATTCCTTTTGGGCAAGCTGCTTCACAAGCATAAGTGTTCGAACAGTTACCAAAGCCTTCGGAATCCATGGTATCTACCATGTTAAGAACACGGCGACTTTTCTCAGCTTTACCCTGTGGCATGAGATTAAGATGTGCAGCCTTGGCTGAAACAAAAAGCATAGCGGAAGAATTTTTGCAGCTGGCCACGCAAGCACCACATCCAATACAGGCTGCAGCATCCATGGACTCATCTGCAATCTCTTTAGAAATAGGAATGGCATTTGCATCTGGAGCTGCACCCGTTGCCACTGAAATAAACCCTCCTGATCGAATGACCCGCTCAAAGGAGGAGCGGTCCACCATCACATCCCTTAAGACGGGGAAGGCATGAGAGCGAAATGGCTCTACCACAATGGTTTCACCTTCTTCAAAACTCCTCATGTAAGTCTGACAGGTCGTGACCTTTTTTTCAGGGCCATGTGGCTCTCCGTTAATCACTAATGAACAGGCTCCACAAATACCCTCACGGCAATCATGGTCGAAGTTGATAGGCTCTACACCTTCATGAATAAGTTGCTCATTGGCCACATCTAGCATCTCCAAAAAAGACATATCAGAGTGTATATTCTTAACTTCATAGGTTTCAAACTGCCCTTCGGTATCTCGATTCTTTTGGCGCCAGATCTTAAGTTTGATATTCATTACTTATAGCTCCTTGTGACCATCTTCACTTCTTCGTATTTTAAATCCTCTTTGTGTAGCTTCGGGCCTCGACCGTTTCCATATTCCCATGCAGAGACATAAGCGAACTGATCATCATGTCTGAGGGCTTCACCCTCCTCTGTTTGATGCTCTGAGCGGAAGTGTCCACCGCAAGATTCTTCACGATCTAGAGCATCGCGGCATATCAATTCGCCCAGCTCTAAAAAGTCCGCCACTCGACCTGCTTTTTCTAATTGTTGATTGAGCTCCTCTCCGGTTCCTGGAACATGTACATCGCTCCAAAATTCTTCGCGCAGTTGCGGTATCTCTTGTACCGCTTCCTTTAAGCCTGACTTATTGCGAGACATACCACATTTATTCCACATGATTTGACCGAGCCGTCTGTGAATATCACGAACGGTTTGCTTCCCCTTAATATTGAGAATCTTTTGGTTATAATCCCTAACGGACTGAGCCGCTTCCTTGAATTCATCCTCATCACCAGAAGGCCTCGCGGCACCTTCCTCCGCTAAAAAGCGTCCTATAGTGTAGGGTAGAACAAAATAACCATCTGCTAACCCTTGCATCAAAGCACTAGCACCTAAGCGATTAGCACCGTGATCTGAAAAATTAGCCTCACCTGCTGCATACAAACCGGGAACGGTCGTCATGAGTTCATAATCAACCCAGAGTCCTCCCATCGTGTAATGAATGGCAGGGAAGATTCTCATGGGCTTCTCGTAAGCCAATTCACCGGTGATCTCCTTGTACATATCAAAGAGATTGCCATAACGCTCCTCAATCGTATGCCTACCAAGTCGGTTAATGGCATCACCAAAGTCTAAATACACTCCAAGTCCAGTCTTACCGACTCCACGACCTTCATCGCAAACCTCCTGGGCAGAGCGAGACGAAATATCACGCGGAGCAAGGTTGCCATAGCTCGGATATTTCCTTTCCAAATAATAATCTCGATCCTCTTCAGCGATGTCACGGGGATCTTTCTTGGCGTCTTCAGCTTTCTTAGGAACCCAAACGCGTCCATCATTGCGCAATGACTCTGACATCAAGGTCAACTTGGATTGATAATCACCTGAGACAGGAATGCATGTTGGGTGAATTTGCGCATAACAGGGATTAGCGAATAAAGCTCCCCGTTTGTGGGCACGCCAGGCTGCTGTTACATTGCAACCGATTGCGTTAGTTGAGAGATACCAGCAGTTGCCATAACCACCTGTGCAAAGCACTACCGCATTAGCTACGTGAGTGCTGATCTCACCCGTCACCATATTCCGAACAACAATACCCTTGGCCTTTCCATCTACTAGAACGACATCCAGCATTTCTGTGCGCTCATACATTTTTACTGAGCCTAAGCCAATCTGCCGTGATAAAGCCTGGTAAGCTCCTAATAGTAATTGTTGTCCTGTTTGACCTCTCGCATAAAAAGTTCGAGAAACCTGGGCACCTCCAAAAGAACGGTTCGCCAGAGTCCCACCATATTCTCTTGCAAAAGGAACGCCTTGGGCTGCGCATTGATCAATGATGTTGGTGCTTACCTCCGCTAAACGATGCACATTTGCTTCCCTGGCTCGGAAATCACCACCCTTAATCGTGTCGTAAAATAAACGCCAAACACTGTCGCCGTCATTTTGATAATTTTTTGCCGCATTAATACCGCCTTGAGCAGCAATACTATGCGCGCGACGAGCACTGTCCTGATAACAAAAACATTTAACATGATAGCCAAGCTCACCCAGTGAAGCTGCCGCTGAAGCTCCAGCTAGCCCAGAGCCTACAATGATGATTTCATATTTCCGCTTATTGTTAGGAGCTACTAACTTAACATTGCGTTTATAGCTGCTCCATTTCTCCGACAATGGACCCTCTGGTATTTTTGCATCTAGATTCATAATTAATGTCCCACTCCTATTAAGCTAAACAAAATTTGATGCGTCCCTGTGATCACTGCAATTGGCACAGAACTCATCCCCACAAAAATCACCCAGGCAAATACCGTCCCTCCATGATCAATGATGACCTGGTATCCCCGACCTTTTAAACCGAGTGACTGAAAAAAACTCTGGAACCCATGGCTCAAGTGCCAAGCAACCAAAGCCATGCTAACGATGTAAAAACCAACAACCCAAGGTTTTTGGAAAGCTTTTTCCACCATTGTGTAGACATCATGAACCTGTTGTCCGTGTAAATCCGCATGCAAGTCATTAAAAGATTCACCTTCCAGAGTCGTTGAGATAGCTGGTACATTGCGCGTCGTAAAATGAAGAATATGAAAAATAATAAAAACTGAAATGACGATTCCAGTTAAAGACATAGTTCTTGAAGCTAATGTTGCCGTAAGGGGCTTTTTATCCAAATATTCCTTAGGACGGGCTTTTTTATTCTCAATTGATAGCGAGATAGCCATCCATATATGCAGTATAGCGCAGGTGAGAAGCCCAACTCGAAATAACCATAGCGCTTCCGGGATAAAACGTAAAACATTAGCCGCATAATGATTGATCGTGTCTTGTCCAAAAAAGATAAGTGTGTTACCTATCATATGAATAAAAACAAAACCACAGAGCGCCATTCCGGTAACTCCCATGATCAATTTTTTACCAATTGACGTCGTAAACAGTCTAGTTACTACTGTCATAAAATAAATAAATCTTTATAAAACTTACGTTGTTATTAATCTCTACTTATAATAAAAGGGCTAAAAGCGAGAGTGTCAAAATCTAATGCCCAGTAGGCGCAGGAAATAAATAATACTTATATTATTAACAATTTCTCTAATATTAAATCTAAGGATTTCTCTGGCCTCTCTACAATTTCTGCATGCCATCCTTGATTCCTAGCCGCGCCATCAAAATATTCATCATCACCAATGAGAACGATCTCTTCTGGCTTGAAATGAACTCGCTTTTGTGCCAACTGAAAAATCATGGGATGAGGCTTCTCAACCCCAACTTCGCTAGAAATAATAATTTGCTCGAAATATGGGCTCAGGGCAAGGCCATCCAAAATGGCCCTAAGGCGCCTATCCCAATTGGATAATACGCCGCAAGACATCCCTTTGCTCTTCAAACGCTGTAACGTTTCCTCCACTTCTGGGAAAAGTCTCCACAAATCTGCTCTCTCAAATAGTGTATATACCTCCTCAAAATAGTCATCAAAAGGGAAATCCTGTGGCATCTGCGGATAAACTGACCACGTTCTTCTAACGACCTCTTTCCACCAGCCCTTATCATCCATGACTCTGGCCCCTTCTTGGGGATCACGAGGTTTCATCTGCTTCCAGGTATGGATAAAGGAACGGTGCAGAAATTCACCATCACCTTGCCAACCATAATGGCTCGCAACCTCTGCATAGATGACCCCTACCTTTCTGGCAGTTCTCAATAAAGTGCCCCCAGCATCGAAGAAAATAAATTTTATCACCATCTTGACTTAGCCATCATTGACTATACTTTTCAACTAAAGAAGTTCCCGGATATATTGCTGCCTTGGCTCCATTCAAAATATTTTTACTATATCTTTATAGTCATGAGCATTCAGATTGTTCGTTTTTTTAACCTAAGTCATTGCTTATCAATAGTCTAAATAACTTTTTCCATATTTTTTTGCTAATGCAGTTGATTAGTTTGTCGATAAATTTTCTTTGGGAAGGATAGGAATTATGTATAGCAAACGAAAAAACAAGTACAGTCAGATAAAAGAAGAGAAGCCCACCCTTTTGATTTGCGCTTGGACCAAGAAAATCATGGTGGATGATCGCTGGATGACTCTTGAGGACTTCCTAGAAAACCGTTGCGGCTATCAAGTCTCTCATGGCATTTCAGACCCCAGATTACTTTACCGAGTGATTACTTCTTAGTAAAAGCCTCATAGATGAGAATAATTGCTTCCGACTAAGATCAAGGTCTCGGAGTCCGATATCTCAGGTAGATATGGAAATCTCAGGCATAGGACAAGATGTCTTTAGCGCTTATACTCTGCGCTATGGGAATCAGGGAAATATTCCCAATTCACAAAATTCCGCTTCTGCTCAGATGCCAAGAATCTCTATTTCATCATCAGAACTTCGTCCAGGAGAGCTCAGTCCCGAAGAAAAAAAGCTCGTCGAGAAGCTAAAGCAACGTGACCGGGAAGTTCGAGCACACGAACAAGCTCATGTCAGCGCAGCTGGGGCCTATGCCCGAGGAGGACCCATTTACACCTACCAAACCGGACCAGATGGTAAATCCTACGCTATAGGTGGAGAAGTTCGGATCGACACGTCTCCAGAAAGCACCCCGGAAAAGACACTCGAGAAGGCACGGGTAATCCAAGCTGCCGCCACAGCACCAGCGGAACCCTCCCCACAAGACAGCGCCGTAGCAGCTCAAGCAGCTCAGATGGAGGCACAAGCTGCCACTGAAATACGGGAGAAAAAGCGTGAGGAAAAAGAAGAAAATGAATCAGGATCCTCATCTAATAACCGCTCTAACTCTCTACCTAGCCTAAGTGAAACTCTGCAGAAACTTTATGATCAAAGTTTTGATCCGAAAGAGAACCAACCTTCTTTTAGCTTATTAGCGTAGAGCCCATTACCGCTTCATCATTCTCGTTTGAAATTTGGCCAATAGATCCTAAATTTCACTTGTCATTAAACCAGGCTCGGCTAAGTAATTTGATGTGCCGATTATTGAGATATGCTTGGGCATCTCCATAGGTAGCTTACTCTACCTCCTAGTTCGTTGCGTCATTTCGGGCTTCTACACACTCGAACAAAATGAACGGGCTGTTATCACTACCTTTGGCAGAGCAGAAAGAGTTCTCGGCAAGACGACGCTTGATGATCCTGTTTGCGAACACCTACCCCAAAGTGATCGCGAGCGCTACTGCTACCCCCAAGTCCGCGTCGTTGGTCCGGGGGCTCATTTCAAACTGCCCTGGCAAAAAGTTCACAAAGTTTCCATAGCCATTGAAACAGCCAACCTGGCCTATGATCCCATTACACCGCAAGCAAACAGTGGGGGCACTATTCTGGAAGCTGTCACCAAGGATCAGCTAAATATTGGCATCTCAGGCCAACTGCGCTATGCCATCTCCGAGCGAAATCTTTATGCGTATCTGTTTGGAGTAAAGAATCCAGTCGCACACATTCTAGGTTATTTTGTATCTATCCTGCGTGAACGTATAGCCAACTTTGAGGCCCCTGCCAAAGACTCACTCCCCCTTGCAGAAGACCAGCCTGCACCGGAAGGCATTGACCTGGAAGGCATCTCCATTAATGATCTACGCAAGAACCTTAACCTACTTAACGAGCAAATGGATCAAGAATGTCTCTCATCGGCAGCGCGCTATGGTATTATCCTAGACGCATCTTTGATCACAGGAATTGACCCACCCTCAGAAATCGACTCCGCACTTGCCGCCATCAATACCGCTAATAACGAAGTATCCTCTGACATTAGCGTTGCCAACGCTTTTGCAGACCAACGAATTGTCGAATCCAAAAAAGCAGTGGAAATCCAAACGATGCGTGCCGAGGCGGAAGTGCAACCCTTACGCTGGCTTGCTGAACAATTAAAACAACTCAAGGATAGTGGGAAAGACGCCATCCCAGCTTACCTACGCAATGTTCGCCTGGACCTCTACCAAAGAGCACGACGCATCATTTTGGACATGAAAGAATAAGTAAAGGGACTCTGATATGCTAATAATACCCGTTGCCCTAGGAACATTCATTCTATGCTTTTTAGTTGTTCCCATAATTTTGGGCATCGGCAAAGCCCTGGGCTTCTACACCATTGTTGATGAATGCAAAAGCAAAGTCTTCATCCTCTTTGGTAAAGTGATCACAGTTATTGATGAGCCTGGACTCCATATCCTGCCTACTAAGCTCGGCTTTCATGCCTTCCTCGTTGGATTATTTGGGCAAGTTCATGAAATTGACCATCGTCTCGATCAAGAATACCTCCGCTCTCAGTCCGTCAATTCAGAAGAAGGAACACCTATGGGCATAGGCCTTTGGTATGAAATGAAAGTCAGCGATCCCGTCGCTTACCTCTTCAAAAATACGGACCCTAGAGGTTCCTTAAGGGCAAACCTAAGTAATGCCACCGTCCGCTGCTTGAGCAACATGCCTTTGGAGACCTTGATGCAGGACCGGCATGCAATGAGTCGTTTGGTTCGTGATGAAGTGACACCCAAGACAGAAGCTTGGGGCTATCGACTTGGCTCAGTCTATATCCGAAAAGTTCATTTCCGCGATCTAGAAATGCTTCGCCAAATTGAACAGAAAGTTGTGAACCGCCTGCGGCAAGTCACCTCAGCGATTCGTCAAATGGGTGCCAACCAAGTGGATGTCATTAAAAGCACCGCCGAACGTGAAGCAGCTGCGGAATTTGCCCGCGCTCGCGCCATGCGCCCTTACCTTGTCGGTGTCGCATTGCAGGAAATCGCCCAGGACAACGAGATCATGGACGCGATGTTTGAAATCCTAGAAACTGAAAAAATGCTCTCCGGTGAAGTGGACCTCACACTTGTGCCTCCAGAGCAAAAAAGCGGCTTACTCTCGCAGCTCTTGGCCTCAAGCAAGCCTGCCTAGCCATCACCAAGAATGCTATGCGATGAATAGCCCTAGAGTCATTCAAGTTACCCAAAGTCATTAGGGTCATCGCTCAGACCTCTAATAGAAGCATGCTGATAGTCAACCTGATTAGAGGGTTAGGATGAGGTTGCTATGTCTCTATTTACAGGCCAATCACTTACCATATAGATTCGTAAAAGGCCATCGGCGCACTAGAGTGTCTAACACGCCAATGGCTACTATTTACAATAGATTCTATTGAACCCGGACAATGTCATAGAAGAGATGCGTAAAAGATTGAGCCACAAGGAAGGAGAATCGATGAAGAAGTATTCGTCCGCCCTAAATCTCATCTATTGCATTCTGTCTTTTCCATCATCATTTCAAAGACTATCACCAAGGGATTCTTTCTTTTTTATTCAAGTACCTGTCAAAGAAAGCTAGCTGCACTTGAAAATTTGCCTCCGTATCCCAAAAACGCTGACTGGGAGGGACTCTGCCTCCTGCACGGCCAACCCCCTCAAAAGTGCTAGAGTAGCTTTTTTTCTAAAACTAATACTGGCAAAGAACTCATCGGTAGTTCCTCTGAACTCATCTGCACTTTTAAAAGCCTTTTTAAGTTTTTTAAAAAAATTTCTGCATTGTGTATAGGGTATAACATCATCTTCTAGACCTGCCTGAACAAAAAATGCTCCGTCACCTTTGTCTATATAGGTTGTAGAATTTACTAGTTTCACTTTATTGGTTTTTCCGTCTACATCAAACCCCATGTAAGAAGATTCTCTTCGTGTATTTATTTCAAATCCTAGTGCCTCTGCCTCCTTCACTAACGTTGAGAAGTCAATAATCGGATACCACAAGAGGGATGCTTGAACATCCGAGGATTGATTGGCACAACCCAACTCTCTACCCTCCAATTTGCCGAAAAAAACCACCGGATCACCAAACTTGATAAGTTAAAGATATGGATCTCAATAGGTGAAAGCTCTAGCAGCCTTTAGATTTCTAGGGATTAAGATCTTGCTCTGATCTTTAAGTCTCTATGGCATCATTCGGATTTTACCCAACCAGGTTAGAATGTATCTAGCGCACATGTAAGCGAACAAATATAGCTTTGTTATCATTTACAAGAACAGGTGCAACCACCTGTTGGTAACCTTCAGGATCACTTATCTGTGTTGTCAAAGACTCATCTATTCGCACAGGACTCCAGTCATCTTCTTGCAGAGTTGTAGAAATTTCCACGATATAATCATTCAGATCAATGCCAGTTTGACGTCGATTAAACCTAAAATGATACAGCTCACTCCCCACCAAATGAAGACTGGGAATGAGATGGCTATCATCGCTTGCTGTCGAGCCACCTAAGGCATACTCCAGTTTTGCTGCCAAGCCATCACCATCAAAATCTGTTTGCCAATCTATAGGAGACACTTCCAACAAACCTGTTTCGCTCATTAACCACTGGTCCGCCTTTCCAGCATCATCCAAGCCAAAATAAACCGTTCCATCAAAACCATCTTCACCAGTATTATTAACCCCGTTAGATTGCCCACCTTTGACCGTAATGATTGAACCGCTTGCGTCATATGATTGATGATAATAAACAGCAATACGACCACCGCCGCCACCACCGCCGTTTAGCTGACCACCACTGGCATCACCCCCATCGCCTCCTTCAGCATTAAGCAAGCCTTTTATTTCTACTGTTTTTCCACGCAAAAGGATGGCTCCCCCGCTGCCACCACCAGATGTTAGTTGATTTGAACTCGAAGCGCCATCTCCGCCTCTAGCAATAATTTGACTAGCGACAGACACTTCAAGATGATCTTGCGCGACAAGTCCAATAGCGCCACCTCCAGCACCTCCCCCTTTATTGCGTGATCCACCAGCACCACTTCCACCCATTAGAGTTGTCAGATGTGGCTCCCCGTATGCAACACCCCCTTCAAAGGAACTATCCCCTCCAGCTCCACCGAAACCTCCACCAGCAGATGATATATCATCACGACCTGTTCTGTTACCAGAGCTTCCTCCAAGACCTTGCCCATCAAATGGGTAACCCGTTGAATCAGGACGATTGGCATCCCCTCCGTTACCGCCCCCTGCCACTCCTATACCATGTGCCGCATGGGAACCTTTTGCTCCTTCGACAGTGATGATGGTGTCAATCAACATGTCCTTTTTCGACATGATGATTAAGGGGCGTGATCCGATGATATGAGGTTCTGTCGCAAAATTTACATCTTCAAATGAAAAAATAGCTATCGTTGAACAATCGGAATTTGCAGCAAGTTCTCCCAAACCCGTTAGTCCCCCTGTCATTTTAAGGCTATCTGTGTCAAAAGTAATAGCAGGTGTGGAGGATGTGATCGCTCCAAGTGAGCTGAAGTTCTTTGGATTTAATTTAGATCCAGTAACGCGGTTGACTTCCGCAATAGGAACCGTGACTCTTACTGTGCCAGATCCTCTATAAGTAATTTTATTCTGCGGGTCAGTATGATCGACCTGTTTAAAAGTATATCGAAAGACATAAGTTCCAGATTCACGGCAAATGAAACGGGTAGACTGTTCCTTTGGATCCATAATTGTCACAGATTCAGGCCCGCTTACTAAAGTCCATTTTGATGTTGTAGGGTAGTTGGATGGCAGTGGGTAAAGAACCGTGGCATGTAACTCATTTTCCTCACAAAACATAAACTCAAAATCTTCCCCAGCATCTACTTGAACAGGGAAGAACTCCGGCAACCATGGAGGATCCCCATCTCCTGACCAAGCAGCCAGGCTATCCCAGATAGGCCCCTGGCGCTGTTCATTTGTTATAATTCTTTTGACCGCATGAAAACCTAGTCGGTCTTCTAATTGCTTGTAATACAAACTGCGAGGAGTTACTGGCGTGTTATGAGATTCCCAAAATCCTGCGGGTGCTTCTGGAGCCCATATACCTTCACGACGCTTACCAACACAGCCGATAGCAAAATTCATGGCTGCCTTCGGTGTGTCGCAAATGAGGCTTTCAGCCTCACAATTCCAAAAAACGATTTGCGCCCCCGCCCACCCGTGACCTGACCCAGAACTTTTACGGTTTTGCATATGCAACTCACCCTCTTTAATATTATCGTAGAGATGTCCCTCCGAATATCGGTGATGGGGGCCACTATCGGAGTAAGTATTTTTTGCCAGACTGTCAACGAACACAACCGGCCCAGGAGTTCTCGAACCAGTTACATAATCGTGTCGACCCTCCTCACTATAACATCTTTGAATCAAGACATAACATGCGTCATCGACATAGAATGGATAACGCCTACCCCCTACTATTTCCGACTTGGGATCTAAAAACGCGCAATCCTCAACCGTGACATATTGACTGGCATTGGCCACCTCAACCAAACTATGACTGAAATGCATACCTGTAACCTGCCGAACCCACGCGTGCTCCGTTCGCTCAAACTTAATAGCGTTCCAGGCATGAGCCTCGTCCGTGTCACTTGTGAAAGATGACTTGAGTCTCAAACGTTCAATACCTACTTGCTTTACTGCATCCTCAAAGTGATATTTATAAATACTACCGCCTCCATACTGAGCCTCTATTGCATTGGTCAGAGGGGCGTTGACTGTTATCCTATTGCCATTTATAGCTGTGATCATTCGCGGGCTGTTGCTCCTATATCCGGACGGAGTCCACCCATAGGGTCCCATCTCTAAAATATCAATCCATGCTTGGTTAGGTGTTCTGCGAACGATGATCCTATCTCCGACACGATAAGCTGCTGAAGAATCCACATTAAATGAACGAGAACCGCTCGGAACAAAAGCATCCGAAATCCCCGAACTAGTCCCACGAATCTCTACCCAACCACCATTCCCAGTTACCGCAAAAAAATCTTCTTTCACATTGCCTGATTTCGTCATCACGGTCCCATCAGGGCCTTGCCCTTCGCCTCGAATAACAATGCCACTCGCCTTAATCCTGAGTGTTTTTGACACTTTATAAGACCCCGCTCGAAGTAACAAAGCTCCACGGAAACCCGCAGATGATAGTGGCATAGCACTGAGTTCATCTATGGCTGCTTGGATTCTCTTATAATCGTTACCATTGCCAGGCTCAGGATCCAAAACCTTGACAACAGGAACCCAGGGGATAGCAACTCCGCCACCCTTGTATCCAACAGTGGAGAAGTCCATCATTCGATTCTCTTTGGAAGCCTGACCATGATTAGCGTAGCCTGCATAAACAAGCTTTTCCTCTGCTCCAGGATAAACAAGTGAGGAATAAGGTCGCGCATACACGCCTGAAAAACTGTATGCAGAGCTAATCAATAGGCTTATAACATATATTTTCATGCCAACGTCTATAATTCCAATAATAGTAAAACATACTTTTTGTTAGATTACATCTTTAAATAGATACAGGTAGCATTATTCTCTTCAATTTTGTAAACACAAACCTGCACAATCAGATAAATAAATGTCCCTGTTCTGGCTATTTCGCAGCCAAAAAGTGCAGCCTAGAATAAAAAAAAGGGGCAACAAAGATCCTAATAAACGAACTACTTCAATCTATCACTTCATTGCGGCTGAGCCTAGAAGAGGTGTTGGCTAATCACAGAGGCCATTCCGTCTTCTTGAACCTCTGTTTTCTAATCGCAAGAAACCATAGCCTCTAAAAAATATATATAACTAAAGATATTTTTTGCTATTCACTCTCATTCTGGCGTTGGCTTTTCTCTGGGGATGACAACCTCCAATTGAAAGCATTGACACCGTGAATCGAATGGCGCTTTGCCATAGTTCGGATCAACCTAGTAGTAAAATCGACAGGAATATTTACAGTGTCTTCAAGCTGCGGATTTGTCTCACTTGCACCTAGCTCACCATCTGGCAGAGTAGCCTTCATAGGTTCCTCTACGTTTGAGAAAGCTTCCTTAATTTTAGAGTCTGCTCTAGGAACTGACATGGTGGAAAGCAATTGCAATTGGACACAACCAATCAGGACAAAGTCTCCCGGTGTTAAATAAATTTCGCCTACCAATTTGTTATTGTAATATATCCCATTCTTAGATCCTATATCTTCAATTTTAATGCTGTCTTTACTTACAGTAATAGAGCAGTGGCGCTTTGAAATAGAATCGTGATCTATAACTAATTGGGAAAGCTCAGCGTCAGACCCAATTATCACTCGACCAAGCCCTAACTCAAAGCTTGTACCCTCTAAATGTGTGTTTTCAATTTGAAGATAAACCTTAGTAAGACCCAAGGATCTCGATTTACCTATGGAGAATGCCATGGTCTCCCTTGGAAGTGAAACATGTTTGGATGTTAACTGGTCAACATAGCTTAGTAGATCCTCTTTTCGGTCAAATGATCCTTGAAGGCTAGTAAACTCATCCAATATGTCTTTGGTTTCAATATTGCATCTAACCCGATTGGAAACAATTTCCGGTACCCAACTAATTTCTGGACTTTCCCAAGTGAGCATATCGAGAATTGCCATCTTGTGGCACAAATTCTGAGTAAAAGTATGAGTAATTAATCCTTTGGTAAAATATATTTCACCAGCATCATCTCCTTGAGTACTTTTCACGCGTAAGCAGCCGGTTTTTTCGCTACTACCTGCAAAACGAATGTGCTGCATGAGTTCCTGTCCTACCATAAATAAAGCTCTACGTTTTACATATATAATTCGTCAAAAAAATCTAAATTTTAAATTATTATCTCTAGAAACAGGCGTTGGCCGAGCTATTATCCTCACCAGCAACAAAGCTTTTAGTCATTGGGCTGATGTCTTCTGCGAAGATGCTGCTATGGCTAGTGCGGCTCTCGATAGACTCCTTCACCGTTCTACAGCCCTAAACATCAAAGGACAAAGTTTCCGCCTAAAGGAAAAGAAAAAGGCCGGGTCAGATTAACTGATCGTAAACGTCATGCAACGCACCGTTTGAAGTGGTTGGAGTCATAGATATCATAGGAGTTATGATGCTGGCAACTATGGCAGAAGAGAAAACGATCATACTAAAGACCGATGTCTTGGGCAGAGTGACGATGCCCAAGGAGAA
>JBCCXA010000037.1 GCA_039192515.1 Verrucomicrobiota bacterium
GAAAAAGTTCAATTCTAAGTTCTCGTTTTCTAACGATAGGTATTCTATTTTTCACGATACCTCGAGAATCACTAAATTCATGGTTCCCTTGGCTATATTTCTTGTCACTGTGATTGGTAATTTTATAGTTATGAAGGATTTTCCACTATCAGCTGATGAAGCTTTAATAAAATTTCAAGCAGACTGTTATAGACAATTCAAAATAGGCGGGATATTACCTACCAATTTAGTTCCCACCCATAATATATTTTTCCTGTCCTATCAATATTACAATGAGAGTTCTACAGGATGGACTTCGCAATACCTTCCTGTTTATGCTTTTTTTTACGCAGTGCTTTCAACAGCTAATTTAGAGTTTTTGTTAGGTGCCATCATGAATTGCGTTAGCCTGGTTATGGTATGGCATATTGCCAAAATCCTTTGGCCGCAAGACAAAGAATTGCCTTGGATTTGTGTAATATTTCTAGGATCTTCATCTCAGTTTTTAATAACAGGTATGACTTATTATACGATGAATGGTCATTTAGCAATTAATCTAATATGGCTCTGGCTTTTTTTGAAAAATAAAACTTGGGCTACTCTATTGCTTCCTTGGGTAGGGGCTTTAGCTATCGGGATGCATCAACCTCACATTCACGCTCATATGGCAATCCCTTGTTTATTATTAGTTCCTTTTAAGAAGAAATGGTGGGAAACAGCGTATATTGTAATTATCTATCTTCTAGCATGCTACATTTGGTACAGCTTCTTAACTCATGTAAGGAATTCTGATCCTAATGAAATTATGAATCAGAGCTTAGGGCTGCCTAGTGCCATCTCAATTATAGTTCGCTTGATGAATGTTTTTTTACTAATTAATTGGTCGAATATTGTAGCAGGTTTATTATGCATTTATGCATTGAATAGGTATAAGAATATGCCATTCAGCATAAGGTTAATAGCACTTAGTTTTATTGTGAGTTTCTTTTTTTATCTTTTATTTCCAGGCACTGGAGGCCATGGATGGGGATCGAGATATAGTCATTGTATTTTGGGGCATATGGTTCTATTAGCAGGGTATGGATACCAACTCCTTAAAGAATTTCTTTGTCATAATTTATTAAAAAGATTTGTATGCGTATTTACTCTATTTGCTTTATTAATACAATTGCCATTAAGATGTTATCAGTCATCAAGCTTCGTAACTCCATATGCAAGGCTATTCGATCATATTTCTACACTCGATGTCGATTATGTTGGTATTAAATTTTTAGAAGGTTACTACGTCCTAGATATGGTCCGTAATGATCCGTTTTTCAGAAATAGGCCAATTTTTTTTAGATCTAATAATACTGATCTAAAAGAAAAATTAGGACTAGAAGATGAAACGGTGACTTATATTGGTGCAGAAGAATTCAAAAAATTTGGTATTCCTTTAACGGATCCTGAAGAGATCGAGAGAGTTAGAGAGATGGGTTTGATAGATTAAGTAAATAAAGGGTCGTAATTTATGCTAATTGTTTAATACCTCCACTTGCAACCATGGCAACACAGGTTGCGAGATTTAAGCTGCGAGCTTCAGGATTCGGCATGGGTATGGTGAGGCATTTTTCTTGATATTTAGCTAGAAGTGATTCTGGTAGGCCTTTGGTTTCTCGGCCAAAAATCAGGGTGTCGTCTTTTTGAAACTTAGCATGGTAATAAGACTTCTTCGTTTTTGTAGTAAATAGATAAAAGTTCTTGTTGTTATCCAATAGGTGTTTTTCATATTCATCCCAACTGGACCATTCCGTTATTTGCACCATATGCCAGTAATCCATGCCTGATCGCTTGATTGCCTTTTCATCGACTTTGAAGCCTAGTGGATGAATAAGGTGTAGATGAAGATTAAAGGCAGCACAGAGACGTGCAATGTTTCCTGTATTCGGAGGAATCTCCGGTTGGTAGAGGGTAATATTTAGCATTCAGTAAGTCAGATTTGATATTTTTTAGAGATCCACTCTTTTACTAGCTCTATGATTCTATCTTGCATGTCTGCTTTTAATTCAGGATATATAGGCAGACTTAGGACTTGATTAGCAAGTTGCTCTGAATGGCTATGTACTTCAGATGTAACAATGTCTTTGAAACATTCTTGTTGATGTAAACAAAGGGGGTAATAAATTTCGCAACCGATGTTATTGTCATTCAGTAGTGTTTTGAGTTCATCTCTATTACCATTGCCAAGTATTCGTATAGTGTATTGATTCCATACGTGTTCGCAATGGGGCATTTGTTTCGGTAATATGAGGGTGGTATGATCATTAGGGGTGTCAGTAGCACTTATAGGCGGACAGGACTGCAAAGACGAAGAAGTAATGGAAGGCAAAGAGCTTAGCTTTTCAGTGTAGTATCTAGCATTCTGTTTTCGCTGATGAGTATACTGCTTCAAATACTTAAGCTTAACCCTCAATAGTGCTGCTTGTAGTGTATCTAGCCTAAAGTTGCCTCCAATAGCGGCATGATAGTATTTGGGGTTTGATCCATGGTTACGGAGTATTCTGGCTTTGGATGCTAGCTCTGAGTCACTGGTCACTACTATACCTCCATCCCCAAGCCCACCCAGGTTCTTAGAAGGGAAAAAGCTATAGGTTCCAAAATCTCCAAAGGTACCACAGTAATGGTCTCTATACTTGGCTCCAATAGCCTGAGCCACGTCTTCAATTACATCTAGTTTATGTTCTTTTGCAATGGTCAAAATTTCATCCATAGCTGCAGATTGGCCAAATAAGTGAACTGGGATGATGGCCTTTGTTTTAGAGGTGATTTTGGTTCTTACATCATCGGGCCTAAGGTTAAAGCAAGCGGGGCATACATCAACAAAGATGGGGGTTGCACCCACACGAGAAATACAGCCAGCGGTACTAAAAAAGGTTAGTGTCGGGCAGATGACCTCGTCTCCAGGTCCAATGCCTAGTGTCATTAGGGAGAGTAGCAGTGCATCTGTTCCTGAAGAAACACCAATGGCATGTGGTACTCCGAGCATTTCAGCGACTTCTTGTTCAAAAGCCTGAACATCCGGACCCATGATAAATTTGCCTGATTGGAGAACTCGATCAAAGGCTTCTTTCAACTCTCTTTCTAGAGGAAGGTTTTGAGCATTAACATCTAAAAGAGGTATGTTCATGGTTTAGCGATTTGCGGTGCTTAGGCTAATCGTGCTTTGTATTTAATTATGAAATTAAGCCTTATTTCTTTGTCGTAAATTTTTTGATTTTAATATTAGGGATAAATTTGAAATGTTTAAAGTTTCCTGTGCAAAGTTCAGAACCTGACTCTAGGGCTGTGGCTGCTATGATGGCGTCGCCAGCTAGAAGATTATGAGAAAGTTTAAAATCTTCTATTAGAACTGAAGCTCTATCACCGACCTTCTGAGTTAAGGGCATGATGGTGAAATTAATATCTGAAATGAGACGTTTATTAAGGCGTAGTTGTTCTGCATTTTGAGAGCCCTGAAGTAATTCAAGTACACTAAATTGACTTAATGCAGGTTTATTGGTGGATGCTATAATTTTGGCGGCCTGCTTATATCCTTTTTGAAAATAGATGAGAATATCGGTGTCGAAGAGGGTCATGTAGCTATTTACCTTAATTCTGATTAGAATCTTGGTTTTCTAAGCTCTTGCATGATTTGAGGAACCGTTTTTTGTTCTTCTTGAAGCATACCAAAGGCAGGATGTTCCTCTAAGTGTTTCTTATAGGAAGGTTTTTCTATTGGAACAATATTGGCAACAGGCTTGCCATGATGGGTAAGGGTTACTAATTCTCCAGCAAGAGCAGCTTCAACTAACTTAGATAAATTTGATTTTGCTTTAAATATACCGACTTCCATTAAACATTAAGATAATTATTTATGGCTAGATGTCAATAGAAAACTGGCCAGATTTAAGATTTAGTAGAAGACTTTGTGGAGGTATAGGCCATGGGGTAAAGCTGTTGCAGGGGCTTTGGTTCTTTTTTTGTTTTCTAGGATTTTTTTGATCTCAACGGGGTCTAAGCGGCCGTGGCCCACTTTGACAAAAGCTCCTACTAGGTTTCTCACCATTCGGTAGAGAAAACCATTTCCCTGGAAGGTAATATGGATCCGAGGCCCTACTTTAGAAAATTTGATTGTCTCTATGGTACGAACGGTACTCTCTCTTTTATAGCCAGGATTACTTGTGTAGGAGGCAAAGTCATGAGTTCCTATAAGATAGGATGCTCCCATTTCCATGGCATTTACATCAAGTAAACGAGGTAAATGGAGGTAGCGGTTGATTTCAAGAGGAGGCATGATTTCGTGGTTATAAATTTTGTACAGATACTCTTTGCCAATGGCACTAAATCGAGCATGAAAGGAATTAGGGACGTAACGAATTTTTAGGATGCGAACGGCTTGCGGGAGATTGTTGTTAAGAGCCCTCAAGCATGTGAGGAGGTCAAATTTAGTGGGAGCTTTAAAAGAGGCAACTTGCCCACTGGCATGCACGCCAGTGTCAGTCCTACCGGATCCATGTAAGACGATCTTCTCGCCGGGCCAGCATTGCTTGATGGCATTTTCTATGGCAAGTTGGACGGTAGGTGCAGAGCTTTGTCGTTGCCAGCCTTGAAAAGCACTTCCATCGTAGGCAATGGTAATTTTATGGTTACGGATTTTGGGTGTTGCATTCACTTTATAAGTTAAATGGATCTTGCTGATGGGTATCAAGATAGCTTTGTAAAATGATCTGAGCTGAAGCAGAGTCGATTTTCTTTTTTTGTTTACGGCTATCTTTACCTGCTTCGTGCAATCGGCGGCTAGCTTCTACAGTGGTGAGGCGTTCATCTATCGTTTCGATAGGGACAATAATTCGTTCTTTGAGTCTAGCAGCAAAGTCATGGACTTTGGCGGCGGCTGGTCCGTAGGAACCATCCATATTGCGTGGTATTCCAATAATAATGAGACTGATTTCATATTCAGTGACAAGTTTTTTGATTTCAGCAGTGACTTTGTTGAAGGAATCGTTCGCAATCAAATCTAAAGGAGAGGCAAGCATAAGCAGTTCATCAGTGATTGCGACACCAATACGCTTGTCTCCATGATCTAATGCGAGGTATCTGCTCATGGGATATCAACAGTTTTGGTGGGTTGCTTGGGTCAAAGGCGTGACAAAATTTTCAACTTCTTGAAGCAGGTTTTGATTAGTTAGGTTTTTAGCGATTTTGTTAACGATAGCACTTCCTACGACAACGCCTTCAGCGGCTTGCGCTACGACTTGGGCTTGTTCGGGAGTGGAGATTCCAAAGCCGACGCAGATAGGAAGTTTGGTTGTTTTGCGTATTTCCTGTATCTGTTCGGTAATATTTTTGGGCAGACTGTCTTGCATACCGGTGACGCCTTCCCGAGAGACGTAGTAGATGAAACCGCTACTGGAGCTTGTGATTTTAGCAATGCGGTTTGGGGGTGTTGTTGGAGCAATCAAACTAATACGCTTGAGTGAAGTACTTTCGGGCCATTCACTCTTTGCTTCTTCTGGAGGAAAATCAAGGATAAGCGCCCCATCTACACCAGCTTTCTCAGCCTTAGCAATAAATTTCTGCAAGCCGTAATGGTAGATAGGATTGTAATAGGTAAAGAGGACAATAGGGATTTCACTCTTTTGGCGAATGGTTTGGACTGCTTGAAAGATTCCTTCAAGGGTTGTACCGCTATCCAGGGCACGCTGGCTGCCAAGTTGATTGACAATACCATCTGCTAATGGGTCGGAGAAAGGAACACCCAGCTCAATGAGGTCGCTACCCGATTTTTCAAGGGTATCCACTAACTCGGGGGTCTTATCAAGATGAGGATCCCCAGCTACTAGGTATGAAACGAAAGCCTTTCGTTTCCGTTCTTGCAGGTCTTTAAAGAGTTGGTCTATGCGATTCATTTCGATTTGTTTAAATCGTGTAAGATAATAGGTGGTGATTAGGGGAGGAGCAATTAAGAATTTATGAGGTAAGGTTGAGATTTGCAATGTAGCGAAGGCCATTTAAGGTAAGAGCAGGATCGACCTTTTGAATTTGAGTGATTTGTTGGGCTAAAGCTTCTGCTTGCCCCCCAGTGGCGATGACAGAGAATGTATTGCTCCGGAGTTCTTTTTTGATTTCCTTAAGAATTTCTTTAATCAGCCCTCTGTAACCGACAAAAGTTCCCACTCTCATAGCTTCAACAGTGCTTTTACCGACTATCTGTTTAGGTGCTTTCAGAGTTAGCTTAGGAAGCAAGGCTGTTTTTTCATGCAGATAATTTGTCATGGCGTTAAGGCCTGGAGCAATAATACCTCCAAGGTACGCTTTATCTTTAGAAATGATGTCAAAGGTGACAGCGGTTCCAAAATCTATGACCACAGCGGGAAGCTTATAATCATGGATGACAGAAACTGCATTAGCTAAGCGATCACCTCCAATGGTAGAGGGATTTGGGTATTGGATCTTAATACCTAGAGGGATACGGTGTGAGACAAATCTGTATTGGTAGGGCTTCCATATCTGTTCTATTAGTTTGGCTTTATCGGGAACCACACTAGATACAATGACTGAAGCTTTCGGGTTCTTCCGTTTTAAATTTTTCAAGAAGCTATGGGCGAGCTTGGCAGTTTCGATTCGATGGATCCCAGATAGCTTTGCTGGTGATGCGAAACAATATTTTGTCCAAGTGTTACTATTATCAATGAGGAGATATTGATTCATGAGATTTTCTAAGCTAGAAGTTCCCAGTCTGTTCTGGAAGAAGAAAGATTAATGCTTTAGGTATGGGTTTAGTTAGGTATATTCGGGTATTATGTGTCTTAGGAGTTTTGCTGGTTTTTTTCGTTTAGTAGTTATTTTAGTTTCGGCCTACTGCTTACCCGCTTATGGGGAAAAGCCATTGAACATTCTTTGGTTATACTCGGACGACCACTCACATAATGCCATCAGTGCATATGGTAGTCATTTGACCGAACTTGCTCCGACACCGAATATTGACCTAATTGCTCAGAAGGGAGTCTTGTTTAGAAACAGCTTTGTTACCAATTCTATCTGTGGTCCTGCTAGAGCAGTGGTCTTGACTGGGAAACATAGTCATATCAATGGATTTACGGCTAATGGGCAAAATTTTGATGGCAACCAGCAGACTTTTCCTAAGCTGCTGCGAAAAGCAGGCTATCAAACGGCGCTTATTGGAAAATGGCATTTAGATAGTATTCCACAAGGTTTTGATCACTGGGAGGTTCTGCCAGGGCAGGGCTACTACTATAATCCGGATTTTATTACCGAGAAGGGTGAGCACCGTGAAGAGGGCTATGTTACAGACTTGATTACGGATAAGGGAATCAACTGGATAAAAGGAAGAGACAAAGAGAAGCCTTTTATGCTCATGTTGCAGCATAAAGCACCTCATCGCGAGTGGGCCCCTGCTATACGGCATCTCAAGTTATTCGATGATGTGACTTTCCCTGAACCACCGACACTCTTTGATAATTATGAAGGAAGGGGCAGAGCAGCCAAAGAACAGGACATGACTATTGCGAAAACTATGCATCCTGGAGACCTTAAGATTAATGATGTCCTAGAGTTCAGTGATAAAATGCATTGGACTTATGAGGAAACGATTATACGTATGGAGCGTATGACTAAAGACCAGTATAAATCTTGGTGGGATGCCTATGGCCCAAAGAATAAAAAAATGATAGAGGCCAAGCTTGAGGGGAAAGATTTAGTTAGGTGGAAGTACCAACGCTATGTAAAAGATTATCTTCGGTGTATTCGAGCAGTAGATGAAAATGTAGGACGTGTCCTCGATTATTTAGAGCAGTCAGGTTTGGCGGAGAGTACTGTGGTTTTTTATTCCTCGGACCAGTCTTTTTATTTGGGGGAGCACGGTTGGTTCGACAAGCGCTTTATGTATGAGGAGTCGCTAAGAACGCCTTTACTAGCTTGTGTGCCTAATCAAACTTTTTCAGGAAGGGAAATAACCCAAATGGTGCAAAACCTCGATATGGCTCAGACTTTGTTAGAAGTTGCAGGTGTGGAGGCGCCTGGAGATATGCAGGGGAAGAGTTTATTGCCTTTATTGGAAGGGCAGTCACCCCAGGATTGGCGCGAAAGTATTTATTATCACTACCATCAGGATGTTAACACAGTGCACCATGTCCAACCCCATTATGGAGTGAGAGGAGAGCGATTTAAGCTCATTCATTTTGATAAAATAGGGGAGTGGGAATTCTATGATTTGGAAAAGGACCCCCATGAGTTGAATAGTGAATATGCTAATCCTGAGTATGCAGCAGATGTTAGCAGGATGAAAAAGGAACTAAATCGCCTCAGAGAATATTACAAAGTGCCAACTTCTTAAATCTATGCTTCATAAACTTGAGGTGTGAGTGGTGACATCACCGGAGTTGATGGTAACAATTTTGCCATTGTCGGTTCTAAGAATAAGGTGGCCATCATCGTTAATATCGAGCATTTGCCCATGGAGTTCTTCGTTTTGGTGTTTGATGGTAAGTCGTTGACCAATGCTCCTACAGTAACTGCGCCATGTTTCCAGTGTTTTAGGCCAAGGTTGGAGAAAACAGTTTTCTAATTCTTTCATGAGTTGAGTGAGGAGTTCGACTCGACGGATGGGCTTGTTGTCGTTTGCTAAGCGCAAAGAAGTAGCTTGGCCTCTTAGCTCTAAAGGGAAGTCTTCTTTAGTATGGTTTATGTTACATCCTATCCCTAAAACCAAAAACGCGGAGGCGTTAGCTTGATAAGATGTTTCGGTGAGAATGCCAGCAACTTTACAATCGTTCCATAATAAATCATTTGGCCACTTAATGTTTGTACTAATGTTCGTAGATTTTTGAATAGATCTCTGTAACGCGACAGCTGCAATGAGTGTAAGCCGATGATAGAATTCAAAGGTCCAGTGGAATTCGTCAGGACGGAAAAGAAAAGATGCCCAGAGTCCCAAATTTGCAGCAGACTCCCAGGATCTTTTTAGTCTTCCACGTCCTTGGGTTTGTGCCTCGGCTATGACAGTGGTTCCATGTCTGAGAGGAGGGCTGCTTCTATTAGCTTCTCTTAGAAGAAACTGATTTGTCGAATCTAGTGTTCTGAAAATCTGAACTCGATTAGTAAAGGTATGATACGGGAGTCTGGCTTGGAGCTCATCCCTAGTGATGACATCAGATAGCTTATTTATGTAATATCCGCGGTGCGGATGATGTTGGATATCAAAACCTATTTCTCTTAGTGCCGCTATTTCTTCATGAACAGCACTTTGATCGAGTCCCGTTTTGAGCTCGAGTTCCTTGATCGAGTAGCTTGTGTTCTTTAGAAGCTGAGATAAGATCAGTGCTCCATCCGTTAGGGTAGGAGCCTTTCTCTCTTTCAAAATGAAGTAAGTGCTCTAGTACCCTATTTCTCTTCCGCAGTTTCAGATTTACCGAGTAGGACTTCTGTAACATGTAGAAGCTTTTCTAATTTGAAGGGCTTTTGCAGAACTGTAACGGGCCCACAACCCAGGATTCTCTCCAAGCTTTCTACGGTAGAGAAACCTGTCATTATAACGACGTGGATTTTAGGATTGATCTCTATAGCCTTCTCAAAGATGTCTTCGCCAGCCATATCTGGTAGGTTCAGGTCCAGGAAGACAAGGTCGTATTCGTTAGACTGCAATTTATTGAGAGCCTCCGTCCCTGAAGCAGCAGTATCGGGTGTGTACCCTTGATTAGAGAAAGTCATTGTCAATAGGTCAGATACATTTTGCTGGTCATCGACAATTAATATCTTTTTCTCGCCAGTCTTAGCAGCGAGACTTTGACTAGCGTCGGGCTCTGCTCCGGCGTCTTCAAGCTTAAGAATTTCTTTGTCAAGGGGATCTTTTTTGATCCTCCATCTACCTCCTATTTGGATTGCTGGCAACTGACCTCGTTGAACAAGGTAATAGACTGTGGGAACCGGAATACGCAGATATTCTGCGGTTTCCTTAACTGTTAACAAATTAGCGGGTGACTGTGACATATAGTGTTTTCCAAGAAGATTAATTAGTATTTCTCATGTAGCAACCTAAATTACACATGATTTGTATAAATCAATTACTTTCTTTGACATACTTGGTAATTTACCAGTATATAAAGAAAAATTTAGTAAGTTAATATTGCTTAAGTCCATTATATTCCCGAATATATCAAAACTTCAAAGTTTGTGAATAAATTCGGCTACCTATCCTATATATGCTGGTAGCGTTTTCTTATAGAAATGCAAGAAGCATCTTTGGGTAAGGCGATTGGTTAGAAAATGAGCATGATAGCAAGCAGTTTAGAAACGAGCCAGAAGAAGCTTTTATTACAGACAATGGTAATGAGCAGAGAGAGTGATCGCAGGGAGGGTATTCTACTGCGACAGGGAAAAGGGTGGTTTCATATTGGTAGCATGGGACACGAAGCACTAGCAGCGCTTGCTTTGAGCCTAACACCCACTGATTTTTTGTTCCCACATTATCGAGATAGGGCTTTAGTGATGCAGCGTGGACTCTCGGTTTTAGAGTTGGCGAGAGGTTTTTTTGGTAAACGAGATTCCTCAAGTGGAGGCCGTCAGTTGCCCTCACATTTTAGTGATCGCTTGTTAAATATATGGAGTATGCCATCTCCTACGGGCGCAAATTTACTGCCTGCGTGTGGAACGGCATGGGGCATGAAGCTACAGGGGACTGATGATGCTGTCCTAGCTTGCGTTGGTGATTCTGGTATGCGCCAGGGAGAGTTTTACGAAGCTCTTGCTATTGCGTATGAGCTTGCTTTACCGGTAGTTTTCGTCGTAGAAGACAATCAATATGGCATCAGCACTTTTACTGGGGACTCAAATCCTTTGCGAAAAGGGATGTTTTCAAAGGACTTTTTTATAAGAGTAAATGCCAGGAAAGTAGAGGAAGTCTACAAAGTCTCGCAGGAGGCTCTAGAAAAAGCAAGAGAGGGTAGTGGGCCTACACTTCTTTGGTGTGATCTGGATCGCATTAGCAGTCATTCGAGTAGTGATGACCACCGACTCTACCGCAGCGCCGATGATATAGTGAAGATGGATCAGTTGGATCCTATGGAAGCGCTTGCTTTAGAGCTAATGGAAGAAAGCGAATTGGCGAAAGAGGAGTGGGATGATTTCAAGCGAGAATTAGCATCTAAAGTGGAACAAGATTACTGGGAGGCAGAACGTTCCAAGGATCCTCGACCAAACGAAAGTTTTGAGCAGATTCGAGCGAGACCAAGTGAAGTGGAAGAAGATCTTTTCGAACCTGAAGATGATTCATGGCGGATGATCGACACCATAAACCGCGTTTTTCAAAAAGCGCTCGAAGGGGATAGAAAGGTTGTTTTCTTTGGCGAAGATATTGAGGAACCTATGGGTGGAGTTTTTAAACTTACGGAAGGCCTTTCAGGGAAGTTCTCGGACCGGGTTTTCAATTCACCTCTGGCAGAAGCAACTATTATGGGAATGGCGAGTGGTTTGGCCTCATACGGAATGCGGCCTGTATTTGAGCTACAGTTCATCGATTTTGTAGGTCCTGCATGGAACCAATTGGTTACCAATCTTTCTATGCTGAGGTGGCGAACTTTTGGTGAATGGGTCTGCCCGGCAGTTATCTATGCTCCCTATGGTGCCTATTTGCCGGCTGGAGGACCATGGCATAGTCAGTCAAATGAAGGAAGTTTTGCACATATCCCGGGCCTTGAAATAGTTGTTCCGAGCACTCCTGAGGATGCTGCGGGGCTTATGCAAAGCGCGCTCAACAGTTCCGATCCAACCTTAGTGCTATTGCCAAAGCATTTACTCCGTCGCAAGTTCGAGTCTAAGCCTGTAAGGACAATTCCATTGGGTAAATGTAAGATTTTGCAAGAGGGAGATGAAGTGACAGTGGTAACTTGGGGAAATTGCATTGAAAAAGTCGAAGAAGCGGTTGAAAAGTTACAAGGTGCTGTTTCCGTAGAGATTATAGATCTTCGTTCTATTGTGCCTTGGGATAAGGAAGCGGTTATGAATTCGGTGAAAGGCACTGGAAGGCTACTTGTTGTGCAAGAAGATAGTCGTTCCTGCAGCATGGGGCAGTTGATCATCTGTGAAATTTCTGAAAATGCTCATTTATGGGAGCGTTTGATTGCTCCTCCTAAATTACTTTCTAGAGAAGATGTGCATATTGGATACAATCCTATCTATGAGTATGGTGTGCTTCCATCAATAGACCAAATCACCTCGGCTATATCCGAGCTTATGGGGGGCGATTCTAATGCTGAGAGATCTAAGACCAGGTTAGGTGCGGAACTAACCACAAATGGTAAAAGCCATAAAGATGTAAGCTATACCTCACCTATAAAGGTTCCTACGATAGGGGAAGGCTTAGAGGAAGCAACTGTCTTGAAGTTTTTCAAGCAGGTGGGAGATTTTGTCAAAAAAGACGAACCTATTTACCAATTAGAGACAGATAAAGCGGTAGTAGATGTGGAGTCTCCTAAGGATGGGGTTTTGGGTGAATGGAAGGTCTCAGAAAATGATGTGATATCAATAGGAGCGGTTATAGGCCATATTCAACTTCATACAGCCCTATCTCATGAAAAGGTTACTCATACCGATGAGGTAAGGGTTACAAAGCCTGCCGTACCAGTGGAATTGAAGGAAATTCCTGTAGTGGAATTAAAGGACTCTAGTGAGGACTATGATGATTTGCCGCTGACTGCACAACAAAGAGTGCTTGCTAACCGGCTCGTGCGTGGTAACAAGCTCGCCGTTCCTGCTACAGTTTTTCAGGATGTGGAGTGGGCCGCAGTACGTGAAGCTCGTAAGGGCTTCAAACAAAATCCTGAAACATCGGGGATAAGTAGCTTTGCCTTAGCAGCATGGTGCATCGTCCAAGCTGTAAAAAAATATCCAACGTTTCGTAGTTCTTTGCCCCACCAATCAGTGCTGAGAGTTTACAAGAATGTTCATTTAGGAATAGCTGTTTCTCTTCCTGGAGATGACCTAGTTACTGCGGTTGTCGAAAACGCTGATACCTATGGTCTAAAAGATTTTTCGAAAAGAATGCGCAGCCAGGTTGAGCTTGCCAGGCAAGGAGTTGATCAAGCTCGCGAAAATGTACCTTTAGTATTAACCAGTATGTCCGCATTCGATATACCACGAGCTATCCCAGTTATTGTTCCACCATCAGTGGCGACTTTATTCTTGGGAACACCTGATCCCAAATTAGAAATAAAGGATGGTGAGGTGATGAGCCATGAAGTTGTCAATTTATCTTTAACAATTGATCACCGAGTTATTAATGGAGGTGGTGCAGCTGCATTTTTAAACGAGGTGAGGGATAATCTTGAAGGGTTTGAAGCAAGGCCTGATATTCTTTAACCGACTCTTAGTGCGCTTATCGTTTTCTATTACAACTAATACAGGCCTTATCCCTTATGCTTTAGCCATTTTTTCTGGCCTTAGCTTGACCTTGGCATTTCCTCCATTTGAACAGGATTGGCTGGCATGGGTAGCACTCTTGCCTTTGGCCTTTTTGTCTGCCTATCGGAAAGTAGGGATAAAGGAGTCGTTTTGCCTTGGTGCGATTATGGGGGTGGTACATTATCTTACGAGTCTGTTTTGGTTAACAGAAGTGACATGGGTTGGATGGATCTTTTTGGCTTCTTACCTTGCGCTTTACCCTATGGTTTGGTTCTGTTTTTGGTGTCGCTTGCTAGACCCCATACCGGATAATTTTACTTCGGTTTATAATATTTCAAGGGCTTGGTTGGGAGCTAGTGCATGGGTTTGCTTAGAATGGCTAAGAGGCTGGCTCTTTACTGGTTTCCCGTGGAATAACATTGGTGTCAGTCAAGTTAAGGTTGTCGGTTTAACGCAAATTGCAGAAGTTGGCGGTGGATTGATTATTTCATGGCTGGTGGTCCAAGCTGGCTTGACTATTTGCCTAACTATTCGAAGGCTACATTTAGAAGCCACTCGCAAACAAAGGACACGTGCTCATATGGAGTTTACTTGTTCCGCTTTGCTTATCGGAATCAGCTTATCTTATGGCATGGATAAAATCTTCTCAGAAGAAGAAGTTAAGAAACAGATCACAGTCTTAGCGGTTCAGCCGGATCTTCCCCAAGATCCTTGGAAGGCAGGGGTGAGTCTAGAAGAGTCTATCGCTAAACTAGAGGTATTGACTCAAGTAGGTCTTATGCAATACCAGGGGGAAGACGAGATAGATTTAATTATTTGGCCTGAAACACCTGTTCCACATGAAATTATTTCCCATGGAGCTTTTCACGAGATGATGGTGGATCTCAATGCCCGGACGTCAAACCGCCTGTTATTAGGCTCCAATGTTAGCCTGGGTTATGATTCTTTTAACGCGGCAGTTTTATTTGAAGGGTTAGATGAGGATCCAGAATTTTACTATAAAATGCACCTTGTGCCTTTCGGTGAGTTTTTGCCTGGCAGAGATCTTATCCCTTTTTTGCGGAAATTCATTCCTATTCCTAAGGATTTTTCCTCGGGGACGGATTTAAACCCGATGGAGCTAGAGGATAAATCTATCTCCATTATTCCTCTGATATGTTTTGAGGATATCTTTTCTTATCTTGTTCGAAAAAAAGCAAACCAAGGTGGAGATCTTCTGGTTACCATTACAAATGATGGCTGGTTTAATAGATCGGCTGAGTCGAAGCAGCATCTATGGAATGCTATTTATAGAGCTATAGAAGTAAGGCGTCCCATGGTCAGAGTAGGTAACAACGGTGTTACATGTCTTATCTCAAGTAATGGTTTTATAGAAGAAAAGCTTGCAGATCCTGTATCGGGTAGCACCCACGATGCAGGTTACTTATACTTGACTGTTGAGATGCCCCCACCTGAACAAACGCTCTATATGAAATTTGGAGATTGGGTTCCTATGGTAAGCTTTATCATGTGTCTATGGTGGTTTTTGAGAGCCCTGTTAAAGGGTTATCAAATCACAAAAATCTCTAAGGAATAGACTTTGCTGAATGCCATTGGCGTATGACTTCTCGTTGGATGGTTGCCAAAGTCTTGCCGGTCTTTTGGGCAAGTTTTTGGCAATCGTCATATTCTGGAGCGACTCGAATGATTTCTCCATCTAAATAAGCTAGTTTAAGTCGAACGGTGTCGCCATCGAGTAAAGTGGTTTCAGATTCTCTATAAAGCTTCATGCGTTCTACTTTCTCAATACGTAATCCAAGGGTGCCTGTTTCTAAGAAGATGGTTTGGGCAATTTCACATTCTTTGCCAATATCCACTAAAACCTGAAGTTGGTAGGCAGGACGTGACTTCTTCATGGTGATAGGAATGAGTGCGACATCAAGTGCACCTTTTTTCATGATGAGATCGCTCAGGTAGCCCAATGTTTCGCTAGATAAGTGATCAATATTTGTTGTGATCTGGTAGATGGTATCTTCTTCTATAGTTTTGCGGGAAATTTCATTATCAGAGATTGACTGACCTAAAACAGCACGCAGAGCGTTTGGACGATTTTTTAGTTCTCTCGAACCCAGTCCGTAGCCAATAGCTTCTATGGTTAATGGAGGCATTGTTCCATACTGACTGGAGAATTCAGTAAGGATAGCTGCTCCGGTAGGGGTAATTAGTTCGTGAGGCACATCAATTTGTTGGAAGGTAATTCCTTTGAGTATTTCAAGTGTAGCAGGGGCAGGGACAGGGAAAATACCGTGAACGCATTGTATAGTTCCTTTCCCTTCATTAGGAGTAGAAGCAAATACTTTTTCGATGCCGAGTTCTTCGACTCCCCAAGCAGCGCCGAGAATATCTATAATCGAATCAATGCCGCCTACTTCATGAAAATGAATATTTTCAATCGTTTTGTTATGGATTTTAGCTTCAGCTAGGCCGATGCGCTTAAAAATATTGAAGGCTTTGCTTTTTGCAGATTCACTCATTTTAGCTTGTTCAATGATAAGCTTGATGTCCTTGAAGTGGCGCCCATGGTGATGGCTGTTTGTATTCGAACCTTGTGGGAATTGGATATCAAATTTGTAGCCTGAAACAGCGCAGCGTGTCTCGCGTTTGGCTAATAATTTAGGGTTTTCCTCTAGATTAAGAGCTTCAATGAGTTGTTGGAGTTTTTCAAGTGATAGACCTAGGTCAAGCAAGACACCTAGAAACATATCACCACTAATTCCAGAGAAACAGTCGAGGTATAAGCTTTTCACTTTGGCGCTGTGAGGATTCTTATAGTTGTTTTGGAGCGATAGGACTACGGGTTTAAAAACTTAAGGCTTGTTCCAGTCAAAGACACCTTTTTTATAAGCATACCAGTGACCTACCTCTATAATGAGAACAAAAGCGATCATGGCCCACAGGATATTTAAACTATCGCGAACCATTTCAGAAAAGCTTAAAGCCCAGGGGTACATGAATATGACTTCGATATCGAAAAGAATAAAAATCATGGCAATCAAGTAGAATTTAACAGAGAAGCGGGGAGATGAGGTTCCTTGGGCTTCTTTGCCACATTCATAGGCGGTTCCTTTTTCTTTTTGCTTAGCGCCTGCTTTACCAATAAGCATGGAAGTAATGAGACCTCCACCAGCAATAGCTAATGCAAAAGCTAATTGGATTAATACTGGTAAATACTCATCTATCACATTGTTAAAATCGGACTTTCGTGACGTATTGCAAGCGAAAAGATAGATAATCCTATATGTCTCGTTGATTCTCTCGTATTTTCTGGGATACTTAAAGGGTAAATGAAAGTAGTTGTGGCTATTACAGGGGCGAGTGGATCTTTGTATGCGAAGAGATTATTGGATGAATTAAACCCTACTGCTCATGAAGTGCACGTTGCCTTGAGCTCACATGCGAATGAGGTGGCAACAGAAGAAATTGGGGGGTTCAATTTTCCCAAAGGCCTGAAAATACATGGTGATAAGTCTATGCAGGTTCCTTTTGTTAGTGGTTCAGCTAGATTTGATGCAATGGTAGTCATGCCTTGTTCAATGGGAACATTAGGACGCATCGCTTATGGCTATTCAGATAGCACCATTTGTCGTGCTGCTGATGTTTTTTTAAAAGAGAAGAGGAAGTTAATACTAGTTCCTAGGGAGACTCCTTGGAATCTTATTCAGGCAAGGAATGTAGTGTCCGTTATGGAAGCTGGTGCAACTATCCTTCCTGCGATTCCTTCTTTCTATGGAAGGCCTCAAACAGTTGTTGAAGTAGTGGATACTGTAGTAGCTAGGGTTCTTGACCATTTAGGTTTAGAACATGAGCTTGTGAAAAGATGGAAAGAGAAAGCATCTCCTCAGGATATTAATTAAATAAACACATGGAAGCTGTAGAAGAAGTAATTGATAGGGATCGAGGCAACCTCTTGCAAAGGTTGGGCAAGTTCGTGCGTTTCTCTCATACACTCTTTGCACTGCCCTTTGCACTTGTGTCGATGCTAGTAGCTGGCCAGGGCTTTCCACCTATGAGGATTATTGTAGGCATACTGATTTGCATGGTAGCAGCGAGGACGTCAGCGATGGCTTTTAATCGCATAGTTGACTGGGACTATGATAAAGGCAACCCTCGGACAGCTGATCGTCATAAGTTAGTGACAAAACAAACTGCTACGATAGTTGTCTGGTTGTCCTCTGCGGTCTTTGTGGTGGGTGCCTGGTATCTCAATGTTTTATGCTTAGCTTTAGCACCTGTGGCTGTTGCATTGATCTTTTTCTATTCAGTGACCAAAAGGTTTACTCATTTTAGTCACTTTTTTTTAGGACTATCTTTAAGTGCAGCACCTATGGGTGCGTGGGCTGCGGTGAATGGTGAGTTATGGTCCCTGGCTCCATATATTTTAGCTTTCGGAGTGTTGCTTTGGGTTTTTGGTTTTGATCTGATTTATTCGACTATGGATGAGAAATATGATCGCTCTGCAGGTCTCTATAGTTTTCCTTCACGCTATGGAGTTCAGGCAACCCTAAAACTATCAAGAGTGCTGCATGCCTTAGCGATTCTAACATTCGCATGGTTCGGTTTTGAGGCTGGTTTATCATGGGGTTTTTGGGCAGCTTTACTGGTTTGCGCGGGAGGCTTAATTTGGGAGCACAAGCTTTCTAAAAGCGGTGATATTGGCTTAATCAATAAAGCGTTTTTCGAGGTGAATGCAATCGTAAGTTTAGCCTTTTTAGTTGGAGTATCGTTAGATATTTTTTTCCTATTAAATTAGATAAAAATGAACGGGCGTTTTGATCATTTAGTAGCGAAAGTTTTCAGTGGAAAACGAATCACTGAAGAAGACGGAGTATGGCTGTATCACCGCGCAAAGCTACATGATTTGGGTAAGCTTGCGACTCATGTTCGCAAGCAGAAAGCTGGAGATGTCGCGACTTATGTAGTCAATCGGTACTTGAATTACTCGAATGTTTGTATTTTGAACTGCCAATTTTGTGCTTTTGCCAAAAAGAAAAGGGACCCCGAGGCCTTTCAGCTCTCAATTGCGGAGATGGTGGAGAAAGCAAGAGAATCTCTAGAGCAAGGGATCACAGAAATTCATATTGTTGGGGGACTTCATCCTACATTACCGTTTTCTTATTATACTGAAATGTTATCTGAGCTTAAGAAACTTGATGAGTCTTTGCGTTTAAAAGCGTTTACAGCTATAGAGATCAGGCACTTAGCACGGCGTATACGCAAGGCAACAATCAGGCAAACTTTATCTGAGCTTCGTGAAGCTGGTCTGGATGCGCTAACTGGAGGGGGTGCGGAGATTTTTGATGCTGAAGTTCGAGATCAGATTTGCCGTGGGAAGGAATCTGCAGAAGAATGGCTGGAAGTGCATCAAACTTGGCATGAAATGGGAATGAGAAGCACCTGCACGATGTTATACGGACATGTGGAAACGATCGAACAACGCTTTAAGCATTTAGGGAAGTTACGTAAATTACAGGATAAGACAAAAGGATTTACGGCCATCGTTCCCTATGCTTTTGAGCCAGAGAATAATCAGCTAGCTCACATTCGCAGAGCTTCTGCATTAGAAGAGCTTCGAATGCTAGCACTTTGTCGCATATTTTTAGATAACTTTGATCACATCACGGGATATTGGATTAGCACGGGTTTGTCATTAGCCCAAATTGCTTTGTCATATGGTGTAGATGATTTACATGGAACAATTGAAGAGGAGAAGATTTTCCATATGGCTGGTGCGAAGACACCAGCTGCGATGACTACAGATAAGTTACAAAAAGCAATTAAGGAGTCAGGTTGGGTGCCTGCAGAAAGAGATACTTTCTATCGTGTTCTACCTGGAACAGACAAAGTTATAGATCGAGCTGCTACTATTTGTTGAAAGGATGGGTGATTAACTTGCAAGTGGGTTCAGTTCCCTTTTTAAATGCGAGACCTTTGATTGAGTATCTTGATTTAGACGTTGATTTAGAAATGCCATCTCAGTTGGCTATATCTTTCCGAAAAGGACAATTCGATTTAGCTTTGGTTCCTATTGTGGAGTGTTTACTTCATGGCCCTTATCGAGTTCTTGATGAGGTAGGGGTTTGTAGTGATGGTCCAGTATGGAGTGTCTTATTGCTCTGTCGAAAACAAGTTGATGAAATAACGTCTATTTCCTTAGACAAGACATCCCTTACATCCCATTACTTAACTAAGATTGTTTGCGAGCAGTTTTTGAAATTGAAGCCACACTATGTTAATGAGGGGGAGCGTGCCGATGCTGACTTACGTATTGGAGATAGGGCACTTGAAAGCTACCGAAATTTGCCAGAACAATATCTTAGCAAATTGGATCTTGGTGAAATCTGGAAACTTTATACTGGTTTGCCCTTTGTTTACGCGGTATGGGCTATAGGCAAAGATAGTCAATTATCACAAGAGTCCTTAGAATTATTTCGCCAAAAGAGCCTGAGCGGCACTGAAAAAGTTCGTGAGTTAGACGTTGATCAACTTGAGCACGCCTATTTGACTCAGGCAATCCGTTACAAAATTGGGAAAGAGGAGAGATTAGGAGTAAGAGAGTTCAGCGCCAGACTTAAAGAGCTTGGAATTCCATCGCCTCAGGCAATTGAATTTATTTAAGGTTACCAGAGCTGTCCTTAGGTTTACCATCTTGTGTCGAGTGATTGCAATTCAGTGCCCGCTCGATAGCACTAGTAATTTCTTGGCTGCTGCAAGGCTTGACGAGCCGATCAATGAATCCTTTATCTTTCCAGCGGTTTGCATAGTTACTTTCAGTATACCCGCTGAATAGTATGACTTTGGCAAAAGGATCTATTTCTAAAAGTCTGTTCAAGGCATGCTCACCTCCTAACCCATCTGGTATGATGCCATCCAACAAAACTACATCGAAACTATTTGCTGTAGTACAGCGCTTCTCAAATTCTGCGATGCCTTCTTGACCTGTTTCGGCTGTTACAACGTCCAGGCCGGAACGACATAGGGTTTGTTCTACAGTGCGGCGGATAGATAACTCATCATCGATAACTAAAACTCTGCCTGATAAGTTGTTTTGTTTCTGTAGAACAATTGGCTTACTTGGTTCGGCATGTTGAGTTTCGGGGAAATAAAGTGAGAAGCATGTACCCTTCCCAACTTCTGATTTCACCGTGATGATGCCCTGGTTACGTTTCAGGATGGCATAGCATGTGGGCAGCCCAATCCCATTACCATGTTCTTTAGTAGTAAAATAGGGATCAAAAATTTTCTTTAGAATATCTTCTGGAATCCCAGGACCATAATCTATGATATCAATACGCACATATTTACCCGGCCTAAGTTTGAGTCCTTGGTCTGGATCTATTTGAATGGACCTTGCCTTAACAGCTAGTTTACCTCCTTCTTTGCAGGCATCACGCGCGTTAATCACTAGGTTATCTATAACTTGTTGAAACTGGCCGAGGTCTACATAGACATTTGGAAGGTTTGGCCCAAAAGCAAATACAGGCCTCAAGTTTGCTCCCCGTAGTGCAAATTCCACGGCATCTTGAACAGTCTCTTGGACACGGACAATCCTAGGATCTGTTGCACCTCCTTTAGAAAAAGCGAGTAGACGATGCGAAAGTTCTCGAGCGCGATTTGAGGCATTGTGAGTGTCCACAATGATCTCCCTTTGCTCAAGATTTAGAGAAAACTCTTCTAAGGCTATGTCTAAGTTTAGGTCGATGGCCATGAGAATGTTGTTGAGATCATGTGCAATGCCTCCAGCTAATAGACCAAGCGCTTCTAGCTTGGCTGCTCGAAGCTGTTCATCTTCTTGCTTCTTTTTGTAGGTAATATCGTGACAGATGCAGATGAGACGCAGAGGGTTATTTTGACTATCACGCTCTGTGACTTGGCCCTTTTCGTGAACCCAGATCCAATCATTATCTGGTGTTTTCATACGATGTTGTGACTCGTAGTAATCAACTAGACCTGACATATGGTCTCGGATTTGTTTATTGCGAATGGGGAGATCTTCTGGATTTATGAGATTATTGAGCCACTCCTCTTGGGAGTAGCTTTCTGAATGAGGGATTCCTAAAATATTAGCAAACTGATCATTTAGGTAATAAGTATTAGTTTCAATATTCCAATCCCATATGGCCAATCCTCCCGCGGATAGGGCCAAATCAAGTCTTTCTTGGCTTTGTCGTAAGCGAGTTTCTAAGTTTTTTCTCGTCGTGATATCTCGAAAAGACGCTAAGTAGGCTCTTGATCCTTTCCAGGGGATTTTCGAAATGCCCATTTCGACAGTTGCTCTAGGTATGTGGTCGTTTAAAATAGAGAGTTCCACAGGTTCATTGGTAATAGGCGTGCCAAAATGAAAACCTACAATTTGACTTGGATTGACATTAAATAGTCTTAGTCCTGCACGATTAATAAAGCGAACGATGCCATTTTGATCAATGACTAGAATAGAGTCTAAATTAGCATTTAAGATGGACTGAAAATTATTTTGTTCTGAGGTATCAATTTCATGTGAGGCTCTATTATTGAGTGCAAAAGTGTTAATTATTTTGAGAAGTGCATCAGGTGTAATAATGTCTTTGCTAAGGAATGCATCTGTTCCTAATTGTAGTATCTCTAGCTCAGTTTTGAGATCGGGTTGGCTGGAGATGACAACGATGGGTGTTGCATCTAAATCTGCCGCTAGTCTTTTGATAGTTTCTGTACCCGAGGAGTCGGGTAGTGTGAGATCTGCGAGTATGAGGTCAAAATTTTTTAGCTCGATTAGTTCTAATGCTGCTTGTGTAGTCTCGCAGCAGAATACTTTGGCACGGATACTTTCCAATGATTCTAAATAGGTTTGAATAATGACAGCATCATCATTGCTATCTTCTAGAAGCAAGATGTTTAAAGGATCTCTTCTGGGGTTGCTTTCTGCAGTGCTCATTCCTTTTAAAGTAAACTAGAGGCTTGGCATCGGTTACTCGAAAGCTCTGATTACCCATTATAAATCGACGACAGTGGTCTAAATTTTAGTTTCCGTTCTCTTAACAAAGCCGCATGCTACTCCGGGCTCAAGCTTTTAGGCATTTCGTTCAACTTCTATGGCATCATCCGAGTTTTAAAAACGTTAAAAGATTTCACTATTTGTGAAAATTATTGCTAAGGAGTTGTCAATCCAGACACTAGAGCTCTTAAGGCGTGAAATTTTTTTGTCGATATTACTTTCAGATGCAAACGAATATGGACAAGGGTGAAACAATTACTTTAGAGCCCCATCAGATATTGTTTGAAGAGGGTGCAGAGTGGGATGGTTTGTATTTCATTCGCCATGGAGAAATAGAGATATATCGTGAAGCTAATGATAAAATTATACAGCTTAATAGATTAAAAGAGGGGGACTTTATAGGAATAGCTACTATGGTCAATCGTAACCCTCGTCTTGCTAGTGCACGCGCAACTAGTAACTGTCAATTATTGCGTTTTTCCAAAATTCAAACTGTAGCGATGCTCAAGAGTTTACCCAAGTGGGGTAAAGCAGTTATCAAGGAAATGATAAGGACTTTGGACCTAGCGGATAAGCAAATTGTGGAAGCAAATATTCGTCCAGGAGGCAAGATAGCTAATCCAAAATACCTGCCGGTCTACGAGCTTTTGGTTTTTTTGAATGGTCTTTGTTGGAATGAATATCTTCCCTCATGGGAAACTGCAGATCGGGTAGATAAGATTTTGCCAGTCAACGACTTAGGTGACTGGTTAGAGCCTAGTATGCAGATACCCGCGGAGAAGATTGATGAGGCCTTGCAAGTTTTACGCGAGTACCAAATCGTTCAACTTGATGAGTGTGGCAGATATAAGACTTGCATTATGAATCCCGATAGGGTTCTTTTTCAAGGAGTTGCCCAACGTATGAAAGATGGCACCGATATAAGTGTAACTCAAGCCAGGAGTATCTTAGATAGCATGTCTAAGTTAGGCGGTGAAGTTGATGACAGACTACTAAGCAAAGGAAAGCAAATGGATGCACTAGCGACTGTTTTAAAAAATCTGTCCTTAAAGCGATACTTTGAATGGGATGAGGTATAGGTGGCAGATGGAGTCTACCACCTAGTAATCTAATATTATAAATCGACCCAAGCGCTATCTTGTTCATTACTCTTGATACACGCTTGGATGAAAGCGATACCAGTTCGTCCGTCGTAGACGTTGGCATATTTGGAACCATCGCAGTGGAACTTTTCCTTATTCCAGTATTTACGAACATCAGCTTCAAAAGATCTGTGGAGTCTGGCAAAGGCATCGTGGAATCCCTCCGTGTGACCTGCTGGGATGGTGGGTTCATTTAGTAGCCAATCAGGAACTTCACCTAAGAATCCATCATTTGGAGCAACGCTAGATCGGTAGTAGGTGCGGTCGGGCTGGCTTGGTAACGAAATAGTAACAGCCTCGCAATCTTCTCCACTCCAGCGCAAGGTGCCTTTACTTCCTGCGATTTCAATGCCCAGGTCATTTAAGTGGCCGATGCATATCTGACTTGCCCGCACAAGGGCTTTGCCTCCATTACTAAGTTTACAATAAGTTGTGAAATGGTCATCAAGTTGGCGCCCTCCAACAAAAGTTTCCATGAAATTACAAACACTGGTGACATCTAGGCCTGTGACGAAACGTAATTGCATTAAAGCATGCGTTCCTATATCGCCTCCACAGCATGAGCCTCCAGCACGCTTAGGATCTACCCGCCACTCTGCTTGCATATTTCCTTCCTCAGCTTTGGAAGCTAGCCATCCTTGAATATAATAGGAATCTACCCAGCGGACTTCGCCAATAAGACCGCTCTGGACAATGAATCGAGAAAACCAACTAGTCCAGTGACCAATGTACGTATGAGCGACTGCGAAGGGGACTTTGTGTTCTTCAACTGCGGCAACGATTTGGTCAGCTTCTTCCAAGGTGATGGTCAAAGGTTTCTCACAAAAGACAGGTATGCCAGCCTTGACGCACTTTAGTGCAGGATCGAAATGAACGTGGTTTGGTGTAACAATAAGTATATAATCGAGACGCTCATCAACTGGAAGACTGGCTTGCTCAGAAATCATGTCATCGTAAGAAGTGTAACCCTTAATAGGGTAATGCCATTTTTCAGCCTCCTCTAGGGCAATTTTAGGATCTGGGTGCAGGGCAGCTGCAACAACTCGCCGTGTTCCGTCAGAGTGTATCGCTTTTTGGTGAGGTTGGACAATAAAAGCGCCACCGCCGCCGCCAATGAGTCCTATTTTTAAGGGGGTTGTTGTAGTTTTGCTCATAGTTTTTTCTAGCTTAAGTTTTTGTGTATAGTTTATAAATTATAAGTTAACGATAGATAGCGTGCAGGCAATGCCTAAGGGCTTTTCTAGTCATGGGATTGCGAAATGCTACTATCATTTAAATCATCATAATAAATTAGGCATTTGAAACTGTTCAATGAAAAATCGACAAACGCTATAAAAACTTTTAAAAACCAGTTTTGCATTGTTGTCGACATGTCTTGGTTATCTATTTACCTTGAGTTTTCGTTTCAATATGGTTGATATCCTGGAAGTTCGGAAAAAAGATCAAGTGATTTGTTCTCGATGTGAATACTGTTCTTCTATGTCTTTTCGTATGAAGGGTCTACTAGGAAGGGACTCTTTAGATATAGGATCAGGCATATTACTAAGACCATGCAACTCCATTCATATGTTTTTTATGAAATTTGCAATTGATGCAATCTTCTTAAATAAAAAAAACCAAGTAGTTAGAATTTACCACAGTATTAAACCCTGGCGAATGACGCCGGTTATTTTTTCTGCTTACTCTACTCTCGAGATGGAGGCGGGAGTATGCCATGACTTTGGTCTCCAAGAAGGAGACCAACTAGAATTACATTTTTTATCCAAGAGTTAAGTTGTTCATGCTCAAAGCTTATGTTGCGGGCTGATTCGAAGATCGACCTGTTTTTACAATGTAAAGCCTATGATAGAATTATGAGTGGATTTTCTGAGCAAAGGGGAACTTTACAAAAGATCATTTTGTAAAGGTTGCAATGATCTCTTGTGCTATTAAATCAAATGCGGCTCCCAGATCCTTACTGGTCGAAGCATCGACACTGAATCCGCTAGGATGACTTTCATCTAGTGGGGTATCAGCAACAAGAATTTTGCTTGGTGACTCATCTGGATCGGCATTAGGGACAATAAGAACGTTATCATAAGCGGATTTCACATTAGCCATTGCATAATGCTCACGACTTGTTTTTGAATCTAATATGACAGTATAAATGTTAGCGTTATGGTTTTCTCTAGCGAGCCAAGCTTGAGCTTCCATCATCCATCTCATTTCATCCCTAATATTGGCTCGAGTAGCATCTACCCATTTCTCGCTTTCATTACTTCCAGCAGCACTCCATTTAAAAAACTTTTCGGGAATCCCCAGCTTGTCTTCATAAAGCTCTCCTCCAAATACAAATTTAGGATAAAGTTCTTGTATCCTAAACCCCCTGTGAGCACGGTGTGGTGAGTTCGATACTGTTTCAACATAGAGCCAACTGTCAGAGTTTGACTCATGGTGGTATTTGTGGTCATAACCGCTTATTTTATTATCACCGTTAGACCAGGCCCATCTGCGTAGGTCATTTTTTATGCCGTTTCCGAAGTAGCGTATATAACTATTGTGGGCTGTGGTGACTCCGGGTTCAAATTGTAGCTCGAGTGGCTCTATATTTCGTGAAGCTCCTATGAGATTACCTTTCCAGGTGGCATTAGAGAGAGTGGGCTGGCGATAGTAATAATAAGGGTTGGAAACTCCGGTCCAGTCCTGTGTCCACGCGTCATAGAGGGACATATCAGAGACTACAGAGGTGATATCGGTAGTCCAGTTTTGTCGCGGTGTTCGAATACGTCCAGGAAAAATAAGCATAATGTTTTCATCCATTCTAGCAATATCGTTATCAACGATAGCAGCCATAAGTTTGGGGCTGACTAAAAATTTGTTATCAGGCTGACCAGAAAGCTCATCACCATATGAGTCAATTTTAAGAGCTGAATACTTATAGTCTGTTCCTAAAGTCGGTATGGTGCCTGGTACATAAGTATTTTCCAGATAGGCTGCTTTACCGTCAAATGAAGAGTCAGTAAAGGTTGTCATGACCACCGGGATAGGGCTCGTTGTTGTAATATTGTTAGGTGCGGTTGCAGGAACTTCTCCATCTACCCATACCCACGGAGCCCAGAAATCGTCATTTCTATCTTCTACGGGAACTGCAAGAGAGTTAGCTGTCATGATTGCATTGGCTACGGTAGTTCCAGCATTGGGATCACCATCATAAGATGCGCTGGGTACATATTCTTTTTCCTCTGCAGGGCTTCTATGAACGACTGCTTTCATAGAGGGTGAGACAAAAGTCGATAAATTACAGTTAATACCTGCTAGTTTAGTGGTGTCGATCCCGCCAACGTGTGAATCCAAGCTATATAATGCGTCTAGGTTGCCAGTGAAAGGATTGTAACGTTCAAAAGTGCCGATAGTGCTTGCACTATCTTTGGTGTAGCTGATGGGTTTTATGTGGTGCGTCCATGGTACGCTCATAGCTTCACCTGCAAGATCATGAACTTGGTCGTAACCTTGTCCTCTAGCAAATGTTCTAAATGCGTTGAACTGGCCGTCTGAAAAGATAATATAATGGATATCAACTTTGCCTCTTGCATCAGGAAGACCGGTGAAGAAGTTTTCCACCATGTTATAAGCTAATCTCAAACCCTCTTGTCCGTTAGTATGCGGACCTAAGATGTAATCTCTATCAATATCCCAGTCATTGTCTCTGTATTTTGCTGATGAATCATCGGTTACCTCCGTTAATGGTGGCCACGATCCAGCCGGTGGTTTCAACATATCAATGATTTCTTTTTTGAAATTTTGTCTAGGCACGAATGGACCACCTTTGGGGAAAGCCACTTTTCCTTTGCCTGCAAAATAGACTACCCCAAAATAATCCTGATCATTATCGAAGTAACTTAAGAAATTAGTGACACTTTTTGCCAGAGCTTCGTCTTTCGCTATGTTGCCATCCTCGCCGCTTGGAATCTTGGCGGACATCGAATTAGAGTTGTCCAGAACTAGCATAATGACCTTAGGGTTTCTAGAAACAGTAGCGCTGTGGATAATCCTAGCCTCTGTAATGCCTGTAAGTGGCAAAAAAATGGTCTTATGACGAACTTCAGCTTCGATTTCGATATCTACAGCAGCGGATTTACCGTAATTAGCTCCAACGTTTTCATCCCATTCATAGCCCTCATATAAGGCTGAGCTCATGGTGGTATCAAAATCAATTCCTCCTTTAGCACTTCCCATGTTATCTTCTCCATCAAAGCCAGCCACTGAAGGGTGCTCAAAGGTAGCTGAATCGGTTATAGATGTTGAACTAGTCGAAAAACGAACGATACCAATAGGCTGAGATAAGCCATCTTTATCTTTAGATGTGCCTGAGGAGGTACCTTCATAGAACCCGGAAGTTTTTAGCTCGGAGTTCCAAATGGTATCACCCCATCCGGGGTAATTGGCCTTCATCATAGCACCAATGATTGCCTTTTGTCTGTCGATATCACTAGTATAATTGGTGCCTATCCGTAGAGCAGCCCCGTCAACTGAACGGACGAGACGTGCCTCATCTATATAATACATCCCGAAATCCAACCCCATTCCAGTGAATAAAAGCATAGGTAACAACAAGACAGCAAATAGCGCTGTGTACTGCCCACGTTTTCTGAGATATTTTTTATGAACTACTTCTAATTGCTTTTTCATAGAGGACTCCATTGTTTAACATCTTAATAAAAAGCTATTTCATACATTTGGTTAAAGTTGGTCAGGTTTATTAAGCTATCTAGACCTGTCAAAAATTCAGGAGCATAAAACATCTCTACAGCCACCATGACCTGTCCTTTCTGCATGATGATTGGGTCAAGTCCAAGTTCATCAGGGTTGGCAACTACAAATGGATACACAGGGTTATCATTAGAATCTATACTCTTTTCTGAAGGAGTGATGCGTGTTTTGAAATCATCATTTTTGCAGATAGGAGCATTTTTAGTGGTGTCAGAGGAGTCTACGTATGCAGGGTAAGCCTGTGCAGAATTTACAACAAAAACATCCGGTGTTTGCGCATCGGTATCATGATCCTCTAAAGTGAGAATACTCAGAATGAGTCCCCAGCTTTCGTTGTTGGATGCATTGGGCTCAAAGTATTTCGCCTCTCCGGATTCATCTATTTTGATGTCCTCTGGTGCGAGCATTTGTGTAGCAATTCTCTTGCTCGCTAAGAATGCAGCGCTATTGGGCAATTCATTTGGGTCAAATGCTGCCTTGAGGCCGTCTTTGGCGACAAAGACCCTGGCTACTTCTCTAGCAGAAGAGGCAATAGATTGGCTTTTACTGATATTGCTAGCCAAGTCGTAAGCCACTAAGGTAAGCACAATGAGTATCGTTCCAAAGAGGGCAAACTCGACAGTCGCTTGGCCTCTCTCGTTCTTGTTTATTCTTAATTTCATATTCTTTTTGGTACGGGTTTGATTGAGATCAAGGAGATGCAAAATTGTCCGTGTAAGCGAAATCTTCGGTTACGACAGTTATTTCCTCTCTGATAGTAAAGGTGTCATCGTCATTGTTCAAAAAGCCGCCTATCAGCGGAGTCACGAAAGAAAAATCACTCTCTAAAGTAATAGTAAGGTCGCTGCTGGGAAGTAATCCA
>JBCCXA010000038.1 GCA_039192515.1 Verrucomicrobiota bacterium
AAACCGAGTGGTCACGGGAGCGCCATCAGAACTCCTTGGCACACTCAATTCTAATGGCCAAGTTTACTTAATCAATCCCAACGGGATCTTAGTGGGCTCCAACGCCACCATCGATACCGGAGGATTTGTGGCGAGCACATTGGATGTGTCCAATGAACAATTTATGTCCGGAGCAGATCTCACCTTCATGGGAGACTCTCAAGCCTCGGTGATCAATCAAGGCGTGATCAAGGGACGGACTAGCGATGTGGTATTGATTGCTCGTGAAGTGCACAATGAGGGCATCATTGAAGCCAATGAAGTGATGTCCGTTTTAAGGTCTGATCGAGCTGAGAAAAAGATTTTTGTTAGCGACAATGACCAAGAAGAAACGTATTCATTGGCTGCCTATAAGAAGGGTGCTGCAAATGGGCGGGTCACCTTGTTGGATAACATAGCGGGTCCAGGTGCCTTTTGGTCTCAGAAAGGTGAGGTAGAAAAAGCTCTCTTTACAGATGGAAATGTTTGGGCTTGGGCTTCTTCACAAAATTGGCAGGAGAAGTAAACCTCAGATTTATTGGTGACTCGATGCGTTGGATGAGGATTGACGGGTGAATACAGGACGCTAGAACTTTAGGTTTCTCTATGTCCACGGTCATGAATTACAAAGATACGCTTCAGCTTCCGCAAACGGATTTTCCTATGAGAGCGAGCCTCCCTAAACGTGAGCCTCTGCTTCTTAGGTCTTGGGAAGATGAGGATCTCTATCATCAAATATTGAAAGCCAGAGAGATCGCAGCTCCCTTTATTCTTCATGATGGTCCACCTTTCGCCAATGGGGATGCTCATATGGGTCATGCTTTAAACATGGCGCTAAAGGATTTTGTTCTTAAATCCCGCAATATGCAGGGCAAACGGGTCCCTTTTATTCCCGGGTGGGATTGTCATGGCCTTCCAATCGAGCACAAGGTCATGAAGGAGTTAGCTGCAGCTGCTAAGAAGAAAAAAGAAAAAGTGGTGGAATTAAATCCATTAGAGATTCGTAAGCAGTCTCAGGCTATGGCTGAGAAATTTATTGATATCCAGAGAGCTCAGTTCAAACGGATGGGTGTTTTGGGGGAATGGGATAAACCATACATTACCATGAATCCTGGCTACGAAGCAGATATCTTAAGAGTATTTGCGGGAATGGTGGAAAAAGGACTCGTTTATCAGGCACTGCGTCCAGTCTCCTGGAGTACCGAATGCCGCACTGCCCTAGCGGAAGCTGAGGTGGAGTATCAGGACCGAACCGATTTTTCCATCTTTGTAGAGTTTCCTATTAAGCAAGGTGAAGTGGCGGAAAAACTTGGCCTATCCTCCAAGGACAATGCGCACATTATGATCTGGACTACCACGCCTTGGACTTTGCCCGCGAACCTTGGCGTAGCGGTTCATCCTCAGATGGACTATGTCTTAGTGGCTTATGAGGGACGTAAAATTATTTTCGCTAAAGCTCTTATGGAGTCTATTGCTTCTAAGAGGGAGGAGACAGAGTTCAAGGTTTTCAAGGAATTTAAGGGACAAGAGATTAAAGGACTCAATTATTTCCACCCATTTTTGGAGCGAGAAGGAGAAGCACATCTTGCCGACTTTGTCACTTCAGAATCAGGATCAGGTGTAGTGCACATTGCTCCTGGACACGGACAAGATGACTATATTTTGGGTAAAAGTGTTGGCCTAGATGTTTTCTCCCCAGTAGATGATCGGGGTTGCCTGACTGAGGAAGCGGGTTTACCGGATCTAACAGGGACCTATGTTTTTAAAGCCAACAAGCCAATCATCGAGCTATTAGAAAGTAAGGGTAAGTTGTGGGCAAGTGAGCAATACAACCATAGCTATCCTCATTGTTGGCGGTCTAAGACACCTATCGTTTTTCGTTCCGTGATTCAGTGGTTTATTAAAGTGGATGATTTTCGTCAGAAGGCTTTAGATGGAATTGAAAAAGTAAAATGGATTCCTGATTGGGGGAAGAATCGTATCAAAGGAGCTGTCGAAAGTCGGCCAGACTGGTGTATCTCCCGCCAAAGAACTTGGGGTGTTCCTATTCCTGCTTTTTACAATGAGCAAGGGGAACCTCACTTAATAGCAGATACTGTCTATAAAGTGGCTGATCTTGTAGAGCAGAAGGGAACTAATGTTTGGTATGAGACCCCTGATCAAGAGATGGCAAATAGGGTAGGGTTAACAGGTGCAGGTTGGCGGAAAGGCTTAGATACTTTAGATGTATGGATTGATTCGGGGTCCAGTCACGAGGCCGTTATAAAACGTCGCTTGACTTTTCCTGCCGATCTCTATTTAGAAGGTAGTGATCAGCACCGAGGATGGTTTCAGTCCTCCTTACTTACCTCAGTGGCTTTGGGGCAAGAACCTCCCTATAAGGAGGTCTTGACCAATGGCTTTGTTATCGATGTAGATACTCGCAAGAAGCTTTCAAAGTCAAGTGGGAAGCCTTTGGCACTGATGGCTTTTGTCGATCGTTTTGGATCGGATATTTTGAGGCTTTGGGTCTGTAGCCAGGACTATCGTGATGATGTGCCTTTCTCAGATGAGATCTTTAAGCGCGTTGCAGATACTTATCGTTCCATGCGAAATTGCTTGCGAATTCTTTTGGCAAACCTCAGTGATTTTGATCCTGAAAAAGATAGTTTACCTGAAGAAGAGCTAACTGAGATTGACCGCTATATTCTCTTCCAGTTCCAGAAAGTTGTTGACCAAGTCAACAAGGCTTACGAAGCCTATGAATTTCATCAAGTCTATCATGTGATCAATCGCTTTTGTGCGGTGGATCTATCTGCTCTATATGTGGACGTTTTAAAAGATCGTATGTATTGTGACCCGGCAGATAGTAGAAACCGTCGCTCGTCTCAAACAGTCATGCATGAATTGCTAGAGTCTATGTGTAAGCTCTTGGCTCCGATTATGCCTTTCACCGCTGAAGAGGCGTGGCAGTTTGCGAATGCCGGAGAGAAGCCAGACCCTAATGAATTGAAACTTGTGCGCCCTTCAATTCATTTAGAAGTTTTTCCACAAGCCAGAGAAATCAAAGTTACGGATGGCTTTACTGATCGATGGAAGCATCTACTGGAAATTCGCACATCCGTGAATGAAAAGCTGGAGCCCCTCCGCCAAGAGAAAATCATTGGAAAAAGTTTGGAAGCAAGAGCGACGGTTGTTTCAGAGCAGTTGACAGAAGTCGACGTTCCTTTGCTAGAAGAACTATGTATTGTTTCCCAGATCACATTGAAACAAGAGGGGGAGATAGAAGTGGGTAAAGCAGAGGGAGAGAAATGCGTGCGTTGTTGGAAATACTATAGGAAACTTTCTGGCAATCCTGAACATCCGGAAATCTGTTCGCGTTGTGTCGAAGCGGTTTTAAGTAATTAGGTGATGGACTTCCGTTAGAAAGTGTTCTTCATTACGCCATCACCCTTATTATAATTTGCTGGCCTCATGGTTTAAGCTCCTTAGTCTTGACATGGTAATGACCAAAAGCAGATGGAGTATTCTTTGTTTGATCCTTTTATTAGGGGCCATAGCTCCATTCTCTTATGCTGGAGGAAGTAAGCCCAAATCGGTCATTCGTATCCACATGGAAGAAGTTGCAACTAATAACACGAATCAAGTTTTTCCTGTTCAATTAAGTAAGCCTGCAAAGCAAATCTTGGTGAAGAGATTTGCGGATTTAACAGAAAATCATGTTGAGAGCATGGGAAGAGTGCAAGGGGGACAGGTTTTGGTCCGCTTCAATTCCACGGGCAAGAATATTTTAGAGGCCATCACAAGCCAGAACTTAGGCCGCATTATGGTTGTTCTTTTTAATAATCGCATTGTTTACTCCCCTCGGATTGATGTCCCACTTCGCAATGGAATGCTTTTACTACCCCCTGTCATTTTCGATGAAGAGATTGTTGGCATGAACAACACGGTTGAAGAAATTAAACGAAAGAGACACTTTAATTAAACCGCTTGGATACTTCTTGAGGGGTGTGTAGGAGGGCAAATGATTTTATTACCAGCCATAGATTTAATGTCAGGACAGGTTGTTCGCTTGCGCCAGGGAAAAGCAGAGGAGAAGACAGTGTATAGTGATGATCCTGTAGCCTTTGCTCAGGAATGGCAGGCAAAGGGAGGAGATTACTTGCATGTGGTAGATCTAGATGGAGCCTTTGAAGGCACTTCCAAAAATTTAGAGGCAGTGCGTAATATCTGTCAGGCGTTGACTATTCCCGTTGAGTTAGGCGGAGGTTTGCGAGATCTCAAGGCGATAGAGACTATCTTAAATACGGGTGTTTCTAGGGGCATTATCGGAAGTAAGGCTTGCCAAGATCCAGCCTTTGTAGAGCAAGCTGTCAAAGTATTTGGTGGCGAGCGAGTGGCAGTGGGAATAGATGCTAGAGATGGAAAAGTTGCTACCAAAGGTTGGGTTGAACTCTCTCAATGGAATGCCAAAGATCTAGCACTTAAGATGCAGGACTTAGGGGTTCAGACCATTATTTATACAGACATAGCCACTGATGGAATGCTCACAGGACCTAATTTTGATGCACTCCAGGAGATGAATGATGCTTTAGAGATCAATCTTGTTGCCTCTGGTGGCGTAAGTGATAGGTCAGACATAGAGCGCCTAAATGAAATGGAAGACCTCTACGGTGTAATCATTGGAAAGGCTCTCTACGAAAACCGTATTAGGCTGGAAGAATGTCGGTTGATTACACGCTGAAGCAAGGGGCGAACGCTCAGCCCCTGAGCATTGACTATGCGACGGAGCTTAACGAAGCTCAGTATACGGCAGTTAGCGCACCACCGGGTCCTATTCTGGTCATTGCTGGCGCTGGTAGTGGGAAGACTAGAACCCTGACTTACCGCGTTGCTTATTTGGTTGAAAAAGGGGTGGATCCTCATCGTATTCTTCTACTGACATTTACCAATAAAGCGAGTAAGGAGATGCTCCGTCGAGTAGAGGATTTATTGCCTCATGATATTTCCAGTCTGTGGGGTGGCACCTTTCACCATGTAGGGCATCGATTACTTAGAAGGCATGCGGAGCTTGCAGGTTTACAACCGGGCTTTAACATTATGGACAGAGAGGACGCTACGGACCTAGTAACTGCATGTTTTGAGCAGGCGGGGATTGATGCCAAAGACAAACGTTTTCCCAAAGGAGATGTTCTTTTAGAAATCTTTAGCCACGCTTGCAATACGGTCAGCTCTATCCCCAAGATTTTAGAAGACAAGTATCCTTACTTCACGGATTTGCAAACAGAGATTCTTACCCTTGAAGAAGTCTATCAGAAACGGAAGAAAGCTGCTAATGTTGTTGATTATGATGACTTGTTAGTCTTGACCTTGGAGTTGCTTAAAAAGCACAACGACTTGCGCGAGAAATATCAAAACCAATTTCAGCACATCTTGGTGGATGAGTATCAAGACACCAATCGCACCCAGGCGGAAATTGTTGACCTATTAGCTGCCGAACATCAACAAGTTATGGTGGTGGGCGATGATGCACAGAGTATCTATTCTTGGCGTGGCGCGAACTTTGCGAATATCATGGAATTTCCTGAGCGATATCCCGGTGCAAAGGTCATTAAAATCGAAACCAATTACCGCAGCACGCCAGAGATTTTAAACCTAGCGAATGCTTCGATTGATCATAATGCCAAGCAATTTCCCAAGATTCTTCAAGCATCGCGTCAGGGAGGAGTCAAGCCGGCTTTGATAAGCTTAGAGGACGGCCGGCAACAGGCGGCCTTTGTCGCACAGCGCATTTTAGAGTTGCATGAAGAAGGGGTAGACCTGAAAGAGATGGTGGTGCTTTACCGTTCTCATTTTCACTCCATGGAAGTGCAAATGGAACTCACCAAACGAAATATCCCCTTTCAAATCACTTCAGGTCTTCGCTTCTTTGAGCAAGCACATATTAAAGATGTGTCTGCCTATCTGCGTTTTGCTGTGAATGGTCATGATGAAGTTTCCTTTAAAAGAATTGCTAGGATGATGCCTGGTGTTGGGCCGAGCTCATCCCATAAACTATGGCTGGCCATACAAAGCGGTAAGGCTTGGAGTGACATTAAGGCACCAGTAAAAGCGCAGGCAATTTGGAAACAGTGGAATGAAACACATGGTCAACTTAAGAAAGCTCTGCAAGAGCAAAACGGGCCAGCTGATCTTGTGCAAATCGTTGTCGATGCCTGCTATGATGATTACCTAAAATCTAAGTATACCAATTACGAATCGCGCCTAGAAGATATCCAGCAATTGCGTGGATTTGCTGAAAGTTTTGAGGACTGCTTTGAGTTTCTAAGTCAACTTTCGCTTCTCACTAACATAGATATGGATGATCCTTCACGTAGCCAAGAGGAGGACTCAGTGCGGTTAACAACCATTCATCAAGCCAAGGGCTTAGAGTGGAATATCGTTTTTATCGTCATGCTTTGTGAGGGGATGTTTCCATCTAATCGCTCATTGGAAAGTCTAGAGGGAGAAGAAGAGGAGAGGCGCCTTTTTTATGTAGCTGCCACTCGAGCCAAGGATGAGTTATATCTCATCCACCCGAGAATGGCTGGCTTTAGCAGGTATCAAGACACTTGGCAAAAACCTTCACGTTTTCTTACAGAATTTCCGCAAGATTGCTGCCACGCTTGGAATATTCGAACGGAACCTTCTTGGGATTAGCTTAATCCGAATGATACCTCATCATCTCGTTACCTCACCGTTCAAAAGATTGATATTCTTGCAAAATGATGAACATCTGCTTTGATATTTAATTCTGCATATTGCGGCGGCGTAGCCAAGTGGTAAGGCAGGGCTCTGCAAAAGCTCTATTCGGCGGTTCGATTCCGCCCGCCGCCTCAAGATACAACTCTCCCGTTCTCAATGCCTTACAGAGAGAGATCTGGTTCAAGTGCCAGCATTTAAATAGTGTATTGAAGATAGTTGATTTGCTTACATAGATTCTCCCTAGTTGTGTGTTTAGAAAGTAATACGTATCTGGCATTGATTTTATGCAAAGAAAAATGGAAAAATTTGACCATGAGATGGGTTCTGAAAATCTGATCTTTTTTGGTGAATAAAGATCAGGATAATAAGTTGGAATACAAGAGAGCTCCTATATAATTTTATCAAAAGAACTATGCCTAAAGCTCGAAAAGACAATGTGACTCATTCCACTGCTATGGACTATAGAAAACGTGTCTCTCAAGCGATGAACTACATTAGTGAAAATCTAGATAGGCAACTCTCCTTAAAAGAGATTGCCCAAGCTGCTTCTTTTTCCATGTTCCACTTTCATAGAATTTTTAAGGCAGTAGTTGGAGAAACCGTCGCAGAGTTTACCCGAAGACTCCGACTCGAATTAGCAGCAACGCATCTCCGTTCTAATCGGCATGCTACAATTACTATAATAGCTATGGATTGTGGTTTTTCCAGTTCTCAAAACTTTGCCAAAGCATTCCACCAACATTTCGGCATGTCTCCTACAGAATACAGAAAAAGCAAGGGTGGAAACATTCATAGCAAAAATCAAAACGCTTTATCGCTCGTGACAAGTTATCATTCAGAGCATACATTGATGAAATCAATGTATGCTGAAAGGAAAATATTAATGAACGCTGAAGTTAGAGAAATGGCAGAGCATCATGTTGCTTACGTTCGCAAGATTGGATCTTATTATAGCAGGGAAACATATGAGCAAGCATGCAATGAATTAATGAGGTGGGCACGACCGAAAGATTTATTGAATTCGGGCAAATTGATGGGTGTGTACTTAGACAATCCTCATGTTACTCCTGAAGAGAAATGCAGACTAGATGCATGCATTAGCGTGCCGCCAGGTACTCTTACTGAGAGACAAATCGCTATACAAGTAATTAATGGTGGGCTACATGGTGTCTGTCATTTTGAGCTTCAGGACAACAGTTTTCAACAGGCCTGGGGAGACGCATTTACATGGCTTGTCGATAGTGGCTATGAATGTGACCAAAAGCCATGTTATGAGTTGTATCACAACAACCCTTCTAATCATCCTGAAAACAAATGGGTTGTTGATATTTGTATTCCTTTAAAAAATTAGAAACAATAATTCACGCACATTTTATCAGATAAAGTGAAAGCAATAATCGTTAATCTAGGTTGTTTAGGTGCGGGTGCAATTATTGCTATTGGCATCATGAGCCACTTAAAAATGACTGAACCAGAACAAGAAGCCTCATTTAATCTTGAAGGACACCTGCGTGATGTTGGTATGCAGCATCCTGCTAAAAAATCACAAGCAAATGTTCAAAGATTTGAGAAAGTGGTCGACCGGGATGAGACTTTCGAAGAGAAGGTGGCAGGAGATGAAAATGAATTGAATTCATTTGCTAATTTGATGAAGAAAGTTTTTTCGGGAGATGCCAATGAAGACGAACAATTGGCCTTTTGGAAGGAAATACGAAAATCGGATACGCTAGATGAAATTCTAAATAATCTTAAGAATGATGTGAATTCTAATCCGAATGATTTACAAGCAAGATCAAACCTGGCCAAGGTATATATGGCTAAGCTTCACTCTGGATCTTTTGGGCCTGAAATGAATATTTTGGCTGCTCGGGCAGAAGAGCAGTGGAAAGAAATTCTAAAAATAGATCCAAACAATTGGAAGGCACAAAATTCATTAGCCGTTGGGTTGAGCTGGTATCCAGAAAATATGAACAAAATAGGAGAGGCTATTGGTGAGTTCGAAAAGTTGCTTATTATTCAAGAAAGTCAGCAGCCTGAAAAAGGCTTTAAAGAAAGTTATTTGAGGCTATCAGATATATATTTAAAGAATAATGATCCTGCTGGGGCTTTGGAAACCCTTGAGAGGGGGCTGACAATTTTTCCCAATGACCAAAAATTAAAAGAGCAATTATCGTCTTTTCATTCTCAATATGAAATTATGGAGGGGCCATAACATGCACTAGCCACGACAAGATCTGACAGAAGTTATTGTCTGAGCAAATTTAAATTGTTAGTTACTCAAATTCTTATGATTAAGGTTATCAACTTTTTTGATCCACAAAGTTTGCTTTCAATGAGATTTTGTAGAGGAGTTCTGCCGCAACACATTTTACCTTGGTGAGTGCGTTTAGAATTATATGGATCGGTCCTTGATCTAAATCCGTCTTGTCTCAAAACCATGTCTTAAGCTAAGTTGTTTTCTTACGGGGGGTTATTTTCTGACGTCTGAAAACAAAATGTCTTAGCTTAGGCAGCTTCTTCCAAATCTGGCGGCCTTTTCTGATAAATAGTGTTTGAAGACGCTGCCTAGAAACCCTGCGAATACCGAGCTTACGCAATTTAGCTAAAATTTGGGTATATCCCCATGCTGTTTCATTAGCGATGCGAAGGATAATACTGCGGATGATATAAGACAATGGAGGTCTGCCAGGTTGGCGGCCTTGAATTGGCTTTTGTTGAGTCTATCTATAAAAAGTTCGATAAGTGAGAGTACAGATAATAGATTTCAAATGAGACCTGATAAGTCGGCCATGCTGGATTAATTGTGCTCTTACTTCAGGAGTGGTATAAATTCTTTTGTGAGATGAGATCTGAAAATTTTGTTCTCCGTTTGGAGGTACAGAGTATAAAGGTCCTTCAAAGAATCAGGGCTCGAGCAAATGAGAAAGAAAAGAGGTTTGAAAAATCGGTACATAGGAGCAAAAACATAAATCGTTGATGTTCAAAGGGAAGACATCATTCTGAGACACCGCTAGATAGATTTTCTCAGCCAATTTGTTCATTCTAGACACTTAGAAAACCGGCTGGATTACTGCTAAAGGCATCGATCATGAAGACGCCGTACAATTTTGATTACATCAGCTAAGTTAGAATATTTATCTAAATTTTTTAGAGGATTTATATTAATTATAATTGATTCTTATTATTGTAATTAATATAGTTACAACAGCGAATTAGGTCTGCTCGTTTGAATGAACAGGCTTAGATACAGGGGTGGATCAATTAAAGATGAATAGCGGCATCAATAGCTTCGATTTCAATTCCGTTGATATCCAAAGCTCAGCTTCCTACAGCGGAGGCTCTGAGGTATCTAAATCATATGGTAGCTGCTTGAAGCAGCATAGAGTGCTTGCTCCTATACAAACCAGCGGCGCAAACCATGAGAATCTCAATATTCCAGTTATCGATGATCAAAACATTGACTTGCAGACTTTATTGGCTTTAAGCGCATTTGGAAAAAGAGCTATCAGGTTCCGCATACGAGCCAAAGTTAATAATCCAGTTGCTAAAGGTAATCGATGGCTGAATAGCGAATGTTTTCACTTACCGCCTGCCAATGCGAGTCATACTTTTGCCAAATATGAGCGATCTAAGTGTGCGCTAACAGGTTTCAGTCTCCTGAAGCGTATCCATGAGGGATTTGACAACAGTATATGTGATAGTCCAACACAAACGGTTTATATCAATCACGATAGTATTCAAAAGCAGTTGTCGTATTATGGATATACACCTGCTTGATGATGTGCCATACCCAAATTACCAACTTAGGATTTCCTTGCCAAATCTTGAGGAATAATTAGAAAATACTTGGAGTTTCTGTATTCACTTTTTTTTGTTATTTAATATAAGCTTATTAGTCTATTTTTTATATAGTGTTCTATGTATCGATAAATAGGATTGTAATAAATTATTATTTGCTCAAGTGAAGATATAAAAATCGAGATGCGAACCTTTAATTTTTTATATTAAGAAATTTTACTCGCATCTTTTTTTTAAAATTCCGGAGAGTTGTGAAATTGGTCATTAAGGAGAAGATTTTAGACTACCTCGAAGGTAGCCGGGCTAGGTTAAATTTCTATTATATACCCCTCTAAGGGAGGTCTGCATAAGGTTCTTTGGGTCTAGAAGCTTAGATTATTGTGTAAGTCTAGACTCTCAATTCATAAAGGTCTAAACCTCTGCCACTGCTCTTTGCAGCTTTAGCACAGGTCTATTTAATCCTGAATAGTCAACGAAGTTAAAAACAATTGATATTACAATATGGTCACTAAAATACTCGAATGTCTGTTAATTTGTCAGATACGACTACATCATTGCATAAAAACTTCTCTTGAGTTTGTGCAATCATGTAGTTTGTTTTCGATCTATTGCTTTGAGATGGTGCTACTAGCAAATGACAGTCTGTGTTCAATCCTAAGATTTCGAGGAGAATATTATTCTTGAATAAATAAAAAATTCTTAAATATTATTGATAATCTTGTAAAGGTGTATATATTATAATCGAGTTTTATCTGGTTTATAAAACTAACAGGGGAAGCAAATCATGGATCTACTCCACTACACTACACAGAGATCTAGATTTAGTATGAGCAATGACGGCTCACTAGCTAAATCAGGAAATGGTTCAAAAGACGATTTCATGCGTTTTTTTTCATCTGTAAGCCTAATTACAGTCGAAGATACTACTGATCATCATGCTACAGAAACAAGCTTCTTAACCGAAGCTTCTCAAAGGTTCGAAGGCTCAAAAAGTCTTATGAAGTCATTATGGAAATCCTATAGCACTGAAGATCAGATAGTAGAAGATGAGAAAAAAACTATACTACCTAATACCTCTTGCGTTGTCTATTAGCCCACTCGGGGCATCAGATTTTGATAAAGATGGTATGTCAGATATTTGGCAGCAGCAATACTCTGCCTTCGGCCTGATTTCTGGCAATGATGAAGACGGTGATTCATTTACTAATTTTGATGAGTCTATAGCTGGCACAGACCCTTTTAACAGCAAGGATTACCCCAAAATTAGAGTAAATGAAATCAATCTAGAGGAAGATAGCATCAGCCTGTCTTTCCCAACCAAACCAGGTAAATTCTACCAGGTACTGGATTCCGACCAACTGAGTGACTTTAGGAATCTTGGGCCAATGGTTCAAGGTGACGGAACTAGCTACGAATTATCTCTTCTCCAAAATGCGACATCGACCAGGTCTGGTAATGTCATACAGGAATTTTGGGCAGATGTAAATGTCAGCAACAACGATCTGGGAGAACTTGAAACTTTAGACGGGTTTCCAGATTTTCCAGATGGAACTATTGTGCTTCCAAGCATGGAAGCTCCTTCAGTCTTGGGCACTGGTTTTGGATTCAGAATGTATACAATAGTGGTTCCACCAGCTCAAGGAGATTATACTTTTTTTATTTCAAGCGGAAGCAGTGCGCGACTATATTTTTCTAGTGACGCTGATCCTTCCAATAAGTCACTAGTTGCTCAGGTTTTACCAGAGCAGGCTATCAGCCCGAATGCCTGGGATACTTTCGATAGCCAAAGATCTGCAACAGTTACGCTCAAGCGTGGTGTTCCTTATTACGTGGAAGCTTGGGGTATTGGATCCTCACCATTGAGCCATTGCCAGATAGGTTGGTCAGGCCCAGACTTAACGGGAGTTGAAATCGTAGGTAGCCCCAACATATCCGACCAAGCATTTATGACTCCTTCACTGGCTGCTAACGTCATTTTCGAGAGAAACTATGATCTTAAAAAAGACCGAGTCCCACTTTGGTCTGATACGACCATAGACAGTTCTCCGCCGAATGGGATGTCGGGTAGGGCTGAGACAATAGCTAAAACGCAGAGCAACTCATATTTCGCGTTGCCTGAGCAACTCAATAGGCACATTTACTTGCGTTTCCTTGTCAATGCTAGTCCCAAAAATGATGGGATGTCACTCATCCTCCTAGGCTCGGATAATAGTCAAGAGGGACCTCGAGTTACTTTTAGTGATAAAAATGGTGGGATACCCGTTATTGGTGCCGGAGGATTATCGGCAAATGATTTTCAGGTCCCCGTCACTCCAGGTCAGACTTACCAAGTTGAGCTTCTGGCTTCTCTGAGAACCCCATTTACTTACATTACTGGAATTACGGAAAGGACTGTTATGCCGGATCGTTTTGATATTTATGTAACAGATATGCAGGGCAAGCTTGTTGGTCTTGGACAGGACTTATCTTTTAGAGATGGGGGCAACAATGTTGTGAAGGAAATTAGCCAATTGCGGGCTTTCAAGACTAGTTCCAAGTCGCAAATTACCTTTGATGAGTGGCATCTAACAAGTGGATCAATTGATGGCAACGGTTACATCAATACAAACATATCCGACTTCAGATCTACTGGGGACTCTCAGTACTTCAAGTTAGAGGTGAGTGATTTGGATCAGGACCAAGATGGCTTGTCAGATTCAGATGAATTGATTTTGGCCCCCCATTCACCATTTCTTTTCTTTGATGCGAACTCCGACGGTCAAAGGACTGATTCGGTGGCAGCTAAAAGTCTCCTGAGAAATTCAAAAGGAGATATAGAGTTCAAATTGTTTGCTACTGATGTTGCTGTTTTCGAAGACAACGCACCGAGCTTGACTCCAGACTACGCGACCATTGAGGTTTCCCGAACAGGAGCACTTACGGCGGTGACCGCACAACTATGTGTGGCACCTCTAGAATACACGGGTAGCACTACAAGAGTCTGTGATGGTCAGTGCTGTACGCTAATTGGTACAGCGGGTGATGAAGAAGCTGAGCCTGAAGACTATACTATCTTTGACGAAGAAGGAAATATCATAACAAATACTCTCTATTTTGCTTTTGGTGAAATGTCAAAAACTCTGACTGTAATAGCGACTAAAGATGGTATCAACGAGTATCCAGAGACCTTGAACATAGCAATCGCTGAAGATGACAGTTACACAATTTCAAATACAAATGGGGCTTCAATCCAGATATTTGATCTTCCTGACAGCCCAAATAACTATGCTATTTTCACTGGTGCGTATAGTCGTGACGGAGCTGCCACAACTTCCACGTCGGCCTCAGGTTCAGTTATTGCAGTTTTGAATGGAACGCGAACGAAAGTATTGTTGTCAACTGAGTTTGCTGGACTTAGTTCGATGCAAACTACCGCTCACGTTCACAAGTCTAGTTCTGGACGATCTCGATCAGGCAGAGTTGGAGATATTGTCTACCCAATTACCCAAATTCCAGGAGATCCGATGAGTGCTCCCCTTATTGGGACACTAGACAATTACGAGTGGGATCTCATCTCATCTCCAGGAGCTGCTTCGACGAATGCTCAAAGTACCGTTTCCAGACAGGTCATCATCGACTCTCTCTTTGGGCAAAATGGTGAAACTCAGCTCTACTTCAATGTGCATACGGCAAATAATCAGGCGGGTGAAATTTGGGCATTTCTGGGTTTGAGTGGTGGATCTAGAGAAGAACCACCAGCACCGGATCCAGCCGCATCTCCTGGCTCTGCGGAATATCCTTTGCTAGCGGGGGGTGATCTGGAGGCGGATGTTCGACGTTTCCTTGATCAGGCAACATTCGGAGCCACCGAGGATAAGGTATCCAAACTGCTGGGAACAATCAACACCGAGCGCGTGAATAATCCCAACTACCATAGACACGAAGCCTTTGAGAACTGGATGGATGAACAGATGCAGCTACAACAAAGCTATTTGGTCGACTTTCATTTAGCACTAGACTTTCAACAACTCAAGTTACAGGGGTGGTTTGATCCGAGGCAAAATCCATCCAAGCAAGGGGATAGCACACCAGCCATCCCTGCAAAATGGCCAGCTCCTTTGCGGCCTACGGGACCGAACGCAGACCCAGCTAAGTGGCATTTGAGCGGTAGCTATCCCGTAACAAGGGAGCATCAAGCCCTTGCACGCAGGAATGGTCTTTGGGGCATTCCTGATTTTGGGAACCGCCGCAACAGTTTTTGGCAGATGATGGTAAATGCTGAAGATCAATTACGTCAGAAAATGGGATTTGCCCTTCAGCAGATTGTCGTGACTTCGGTGACCCTGCCGAAGATTCGCGGCAACTGCTACTCATCCACGAACTATCAGGATATGCTCAACCATTATGCCTTTTCTCATTACAGAGATGTTTTAGGATTTGTAAACTGGAGTCCCGTAATGGGGGTATGGCTTTCCTCGCTACAAAATGAGAAAGGAATCGATTTAGATGGTGATGGGGTAGATGACTCTTCACCTGACGAGAACCTGGCTCGTGAAAACATGCAACTCTTTTCGATTGGTCTATTCGATATCTGGCCTGATGGTACCTTACGTCTCGGTCTAGATGGTGCACCAAAGAATACTTATTCAAATGAAGATATACGGCAATTTGCCAAGATACTCACCGGTCTTTCTTTCTCAGTCCCTGATGATCGCGAAAATGGAGAATGGGGAGGTATTCGTTACGAATCGATTCCCAAAAACACGAAATTTCGTTTTAATACAGGATTAGAAAAGATTTTTTCGCAAAAGTTTATCTACCCTATGAAAATGTTTGGCGATTATCATGATCGGACAGTTAAGACTTTTGCGGGCACAACAATTGATAATACAAATCTTTCGAGTGCAACAGAACAAGGGATTGCCGACATTGAAGATGCGATGGATTGGCTCGCTGGAAAACCTGGCGATGGTAAGGAGGACTTTAATATGATCAACTCGCATGGTTCGACCCCGGCATTCATTTCCTTGAGACTGATTCAGCGATTTGTTAAATCAAATCCCAGCCGCCAGTATTTACACCGTGTAGCAACCACATTCAAGGATACTGAGGGGCATCTCGGCGAAACGATAAAAGCAATCTTACTCGATCCAGAAGCGCGCGTTTTAGACATAAACGACACAACAGCAGGGATGAAAAAGTCATCAATTGAAAATTTCATACAATTAATAAGGAACCTGGGCGCTCGAACTTATTTGCCTGTAGCTGGCAACGGTAGAAAAAATCCTTTCAAAGAGGTAGCTGGTGATTTTTCCAATCCTGATTTATATCTTACGAGTTTTGGGTATGCTTCTCGGCAAGCTAATTCTATGCGGTTGAATCAAAGGATAGCGATGCCTAGAACCTATGAAGGAGAGGTTCGCTCCTTGCAGATGATGCCATTTTACCAGGATTCTGTTTTCAACTGGTATGCCCCTGATTTTGCTCCCGGTGGACCTGTAAGCGAAGCTGGATTGGTTGCCCCAGAAATGCAAATCACCACTGAACAAACCGCTGTCAAACACATCAACTACTTCAGCGCTGCCCTTGGTATTGACCAAGAGATTTCCCAAGAAAAACTCGGACAAGGAGCTCGATTGCAGAATGCGGCTTTTAATTATAGTGGTCCTGAAAACCAGAATGTCACAGCTGATCATAATAGGCTTCGTTTTAATGTGGGTGACTTGACTGATGAGATCTACCCTTCGAGTAGACCAAAGAAAAAGGATGCCCCAGACATCAAGTCGGCAATAGCCATCGCCAACTTAGAGGTATTAGATGAACTGGATCGCCGATTGACATATGGCAATCTCAAGAGGCGGTATCCGATCAACCCTTCAGACGACGGAAGAGATGGCATTAGGCAAAATCCCCGAGAGCTAATTCTCACCGCCATGAGTTTTGACCTTCAAGATCCTTGGGATGGTGACGATGATGGAAAAGAGAGATTAAGATGCGTTCAGACCGCGCTTTATCTTCTAGTATCTAGCCCGGAATTTCAGGTTCGGAAATAGAGCCACGTATATAGAAGTATTGAAATATCATGAAAGAAGAACAAACTCACAAAATTTCGCGTAGGGAATTTATTCGATACGGCAGTTGCGGTGCTATGGGTATAGGTTCCCTCGTAAACGTCATCGCCCAACTACAGCTTATTAATTCAGCAACAGCATCGACTCTTGATATTGGGAGTGACTATAAAGCTCTTGTTTGTGTTTTTCTGTCTGGAGGCTGTGACATGAATAATGTTTTAATACCAGTTAATGGTAATGAGCAGGCCTACCGCTATCTCGATCAGAGAGGATATGTAAGTATTCCAAATGGGGTGGTGCATAACAATTACAATGCAAAGGGGGCTAATGAAACTATTTTGCTCAATCCGCGCCCTGCTCTTAACCAACCTTTTGGTTTACATCCTTCGCTTCAAAACTTGGCAAATATGTTTAACAGCAAAAATGCAGCCTTCTTGGCAAATGTGGGGACCTTAGGAGAACCCACAAATCCGTCGAACTATGGTGGTGTTTCTTTGCCACGACAACTTTTCTCGCATTCGGATCAACAGACGGAATGGATGTCATCCATTGCAGATCAACCTTTTAGATCAGGCTGGGGTGCCAGAGTGGCTGATTTGTTTAATGATACATGGAATCCGAATAGTCCGAGCTCTATGTTGATTACAGCTTCAGGCACCAACAAATTTTTAACCGGAAGCCCAGCCGTTTCGCAGTATGCGGTCTCCACCAGGGGAGCGACTTCTCTTTTCGGATATCAAAAAAGTGGTGATAGTTATGGAAAGGCGCTTAATGGAAATGGGAATTATCTAGATACCAGAGAGGGGCAGAGGTTAAAGGCATTTGAGAGGATCATGGCTTATAGTCACTCCAATATTATTGAAGATTCTTATGCGACTGTGGTTAGGAGGGCTAGAGAGACAGAAGGATACATTATCGAGGCAAATAATTCCCAGCCGAATGGTTTCGATCTAGACGGTATATTTAAATCATTTCGTGCAACTTCTGGACTAGCCGAAGAGTTTAAAACCATAGCGCGCTTGATTGCAGGACGTCGTGCTCTGGGTAACACTCGCCAAATTTTCTTTGTTCAAGCTGGGGGATATGATACCCACCAAGATATGAAAGCCGATCTCCAGGGGGTTTTGAGGAACCTTGACAATTGTATAGGAGCTTTTAATCAATCAATGGTTGAGCTCGACCGTGTAGATCGTGATTTTAGTTATGACAGTGTTACTTCTTTCCAAGCGTCTGATTTTAACCGGACTTGGACGGCAAATGGTGGAGTAGGAGAATCCGCTGGTACAGACCATGCTTGGGGTAGTCATGCTTTTGTTTATGGAGGAGCTGTCAAGGGAGGAAAAATATATGGTGAATTCCCCGAGCTTGCTGTGGGTGGACTTGTTGCAATTCCTGGGGATAATAGGGGCCGCTGGATACCAACCACTGCGGTAGATCAATACGCAGCCATTCTCGCTCGTTGGTTCGGGGTGCCTCCAGGATCTACGGAAATGGATATCATCTTCCCGAACTTGAGCCGCTTTGCGAATCCGTTTACCTCTGAAACGAACCTGGACTTTTTAGATACGACTACTTGATATCTATTATGCATGCCCTTAAGAAGAATCTAAAACGATTCGTTACGATAGCTGTTGTATTATCGCTGGTTATTGCCATTGGTTTCCTTATCGGTAAGAGTTTCTCAACGAAGCAAACCACCTCATCATCTAAAGAGTATTCAAAGGCGCATTCAGTTCAACCGGTTGAGCCCGGTAAATCGGATAATTATAACACATCTTCTCTTACGAGTAGTCTGGGTTCAAGGGTTCCGGCCTCAGATAACCTCGATAAACGGATCACTCGTTATACTGATGGGACGGTGGATTACCATCCTTCTATAGACAAAAGCCGGATGCTGTATCAAACAGAAAAGCTCCCAAGAGCTGACATTACCATTGTTTCTGAGATCATAGCTGACTACCGCAAACTATTTGAAACAAATCCATTTGGCTCTGAAAACCGCGAAATAACCGCAGGATTACTGGGAAAAAACCCCAAGAACGTCATTTTTTTGGATGTGAATCACGTGGACTTATCACCGGAAGGGGAGCTCTTGGATCGCTGGGGAAGTCCGTTTAGATTCCATCCACTCACTTCTAGTTTAATGGAAGTATCTTCTCTTGGAGCAGATCGCGTGCTTTGGACTAGCGACGATTTGAATATTGACCTATCGGAAGAGGCAGACCTGTAAGTAGTTTTTTCTGGAAACCGCCTCTTGGAGATAAGAGGATAGCCTACCTCTTCTTCTGGGCTGTGATAGGATCACAGTGAATCTCCAAAGCACTCGAGGTTGAAAAGTGCTCCATCATAAAGACGGATGATCTTCAATGGTATGATGTAGGCAATTCAAAGCTGGTGCAGTCTCCAGATTTTTAGTAGTTTAAGGTATGGTTACAGAAAGAAATGCAGTAGGATGGTTTGAGATTTATGTTTCGGACTTAGATCGAGCAAAAACTTTTTATGAGGCAACTTTTGAAATTACATTAACGGAGTTACCTGCGCCTAAGGCGGAAGGGGTACCTCCCGTGAAGATGTTGGCATTTCCGACAAGCCAAGAAAAGTTCTTGCCTGGTGCACCCGGTGCTATTTGCAAAATGGACGGTGTAGAGCCTAAAACGGGCGGCACTCTGATCTATTTTAGTTGTAAAGATTGCGCCTATAATGCGAGTCTGGCTGAGAAAGCTGGAGGTAAAGTCCAAGCTCCCAAGTTTTCTATTGGACAATATGGTTTTATTTCAATGATTGAAGACACAGAGGGTAACACAATTGGTCTTCATTCGATGGAGTAGCGTCTATTTTTGCTGTAATCAAATAAGTGATATTAATTATAAAGCCAAGAAAATATCCTCTGAAAACTCGAACAAGAGATCTTCACCTATTTAGCGAAGTATAAAAAGGATGTGAAATGGATGCCACAGAGACTCAAAGATCTGTGTGAGATCTTGACCCTGAGAAGTATAGATTCTTCTGGAGGTATCACCTATTAAGATCCTTGTCCTTACTCTATTAGGATGGGACTGCGTGAGATGGATAGTTTAGCCTTCTCTAGCATCTAAAACGAATGCTCAGATAGTGTAATTGAATACATCTTCGTCGGCGCTCTTTTTTTTGTAGCTCAAGTTTTTAGTTATCTTGTTCAACTTTTATTACATAATCGGGTTTTATCTAAACAAAGACTGGAGTTTGTCTGTTGGCAGGTTACTTCCTATACAGATGATGAGAGGCTCAATTTCATGGGATTCTGAGACAGGTTTGACGAGGATGTCTTCCTCAACTTTTTGAAAAATAAATTTTTGATTTGAAAGATCTTTGATGCGCACGATTCCTTTTGCTCTGATTACCTGTTCTGGCAATTGTTTTAATTTTCTGTAAAAGTTTTTTTGGATGACCGATGCAGGTAATGGAGACTCCCAGGAGTTAAAATGGTATTTAGTATGGTTGTGAGCATGCTTTTTGGGCTTGTTAGGTACTGTGTATTGTAAATTAGTTTTGTTATTAACGTTGGCGACTACTTTAACAAGCTCATTGGCTATAGATTCTAATTTCATGATTTCTGCATGAGGTGCATAAACGCGAATGTCTTTCCTAACCGTATCCATCCGTTTCTTGCTGGTATGGGTTGTTTTGCTCAAATGAATAAAACTCGCAGTGGAGATTTGCTCACTTTCTAACTGATCATGCCCATGACGTTTCTGCCAAGATTTGGTGTCTACAATTGAAATTTGAAGTGGTTTGGTATAGCGCTGGCACTCTTTCCTGAGGGATAGGTTTTCGATTAGTGTGATACTATCTGTAACACCATTTGATTCAAGCAGCACAACATCTCCAACTGCTACTTTTAATTCGTGTAATATTCGAATCAACTCTTCAAAAGAACCACAACAAACACAGCTTCCGTTTATGGGCGTAATGGTTTCTGCAATATCTTTGAAATAGATCGCATCAACTCGAGCATTTTGAAAGTCATTAATAACGACATGAGGCCTTACCTCTTTTTTGATCAGAAGAGGAATAATATCTTTTAAAAAAGTAGTTTTCCCAGCTCCAAGGAAGCCTACAACAGGTATTAATGGAACCATATATACTAAATTACAGCTAAACAATGAGATGGCAACCACTTGAGGTATGCCAGAATTCGTATCACTGCAAATTGATTTAAATATTGCGCTCGAACGTTGATTCTCCTGCGCCTAGTCTGGCTAGAGACTCTTCTTTCCTTCGTAACGAATTTTGAACGAAACAACGAGTCAAAAATGCGGCTGTACCCAGGACCGTAATGCCTAGACCCAACTTTGCCAGATGTTTCTTTTGTGCGTTTGAATGCTTCATAGTGTGTTAGTCTTTCCTAGTAGTTTAAGGTTAGCTCAAATGGGTGATAATATCCAATGGCTATGGCAGATGACACTTCTGGCGGAATCTCAAGGGCTATTGCTAATTGCTCTATTCTATTTCTTGAGTATGCCCATGTGTAGTATTGGCCTGATAAATTATAATGTCTTGGATTAAAAATCCATAAATGTCTAATAAATATAGTAGTATTCTTCAAAAAATAATCAATAAATATGGTTCTGGAGTAATGACGTAGATAATCTTGCTTAATATTCATTTATTCCTCTATTTTTCCGGGAGCCTGAAAAATAACCAGCATTAATGTATTATGAATAACTAATTCAGTCGAAACAAATAAATTAGTAAATACGTAAAGATTTTATATCAAATTTACGTGGGCGTTTAGGATAATGAGGTCACTATATTTGATGAACCGTTTGAATTTAAAATTAAATTACTTCAACTCCTATTGCATTAGGAACCTGGACGTTGGCCTGGCAGGTAGCTGAAAATCAATAGTTATTAGCAAATGGATACTGTCTATTTTAGTGAAGTGAAGGCGAGACAAGGAAGTGATCCGAGCGCGACTCTGGGGTAGGAACATAGGTCTGAAGAAGCGATATTTCTAGGGAGGTGTATGTTTCTTGGGGAATAAGATTTTACACATACCTTGAAGCCTATGTACCATGTGATTTAATTTTACTTCTCTAGAGCATTTAGCATTGCCCTATAAAAAGTGTTGTAGAAGAAGGTGGCGAGACAACCAAAAGTTAAAAGTTTAATGTTATAAATCTTCTCGTCTCTAATTATCACAACCTAAGGAGAGTAAATTGCTAGTCGATATGGAAAAAATACATGAATAAAATATTAATTGTTGATGACTCTAGAACACAGAGAAATTGGATTAAGGCCTCTATAGGTGAAGATGGCTACGATATCAAAGAAGCTGGCAATGGCTCTGAAGCTTTAACTTTAGTTGAAGACGAACAATTTGATCTAATACTCTGCGATCTGAATATGCCTGTTATGAGTGGAGTCGATCTTATGGAAACGATGAAAGCGCGTGATATTAGTGTTCCTGTAATTATCATCACAGCGGATATCCAAGATTCTACAAAGAAAAAATGCATGGACTTAAGTGTCAAAGCATTTGTTAACAAGCCGTTGAAGGACGATAGGCTAAAAAATGCTGTCGAAGAGGTATTAAAGGTGGCTTAAGGAACTATATGACCTTAGATTTAACAGAGGATCAAATTGACGCTTTGAAAGAAATTGCCAACGTGGGACTAGGGCGCGCAGCTGGTCTGTTAAATGATATGCTCAGCATGCATGTCGAATTATGTATACCTGAGGTGGTGGGTGTGCCTCCGGAATATCTACACGAAGCGCTAGCGGATTACGATGAAGGTCTTTTTTCTATCGTAGAGCTTCCATTTCAAGGGGATTACGGCGGTGTGTCATCTCTTCTTTTTCCTCCTAAAAGTGCTGCAAATTTAATTTCAGCTGTCACAGATGAAAAAGTTGACGCAGAAAATATTAGTAGTCTGCATATTGAGATAATGCATGAGTTAGGGAGTATTGTTTTAAATGGGATTATGGGTTCTTTTTCGAATATATTAGGATCAAATTTACGCTTTAGCTTACCTAGTTATTCCGAAAATACGCTTGATGTTATTGAGGCAAAGTACAAAGAGCGTCCCGAAATTATTCTCATTTTAATTAAGACAAAGTTTACAGTTGTCCAAGAAAACATAGAGGGGCATATCATGCTTTTCTTTGAAGTGGCATCTTTTAATTATTTGATCAAGGCCATAGACGAACTCAGTTAACTAAGCCTGGTGATGTTTGATTTTTTGCAAGATTTTCCTGTAGGCATTTGTTTCTGTAAGAGAAATTATACGGTTCGTTTTTGGAATAGTCGGTTAGAAATATGGACAGGGATTAGTGCTCAGCAGATAGTTGACAAGGATTTACGAGACTTTTTCCCTGAAATTAAATCAAAACGGTATACTGACCGTATAAAGATGGTTTATGAAGACAAAGCTCCCGCCATTTTCTCTTCTATGTTACATGAAACGTTGTTCAAATGCTGTTCATTGTCTTCAGAACACTCAATTCATAATATTACTGTTTTACCTAACTATAATAAGGCAGAGCACGCGTACGATTTTTCTATCATAGCTGAAGATGTTACTGCCCTAAAAAAACGTTCACAGGACTTTCAGGAGAGTAAAAATTTTCTCTCACTGATAATGAATTCTGCCCCTGACCTTATTTCTGTAAAAGACAGGGAGCATAAGATAGTGAATGCTAATAAGGCATTTTTACAATTTGGTCTTAAAGAGCGGCTTAACGGAACATCAGATCATCATTCTGCTCCCCAAGAGTCTGAAGATTTTTTTGACCTGGATCGTTTAGCATTTAGGGAGGGTCAATCAGAGGCGAAAGAAACGATTCCATTCTCAAATGGACAGATTCGGACTTTACATACAAAGAAAATACGATTCTGTGATCAAAAAGATCAGCCTTATTTACTTAGCATATCAAGAGACATAACCGACCAAATAAAAGAGCAAAAGGTTATGAACGAGATATACAGGATTGCTTCTACAAACTTATTAGAGTTTAGAGAAAAAATACGGGTAACCTTGGAAGTGGGAAGAGTCTATTTTGGTTTAGATTCAGGGGCTATTAATAATATTAGGAATAATAAATATGAGGTAGCTTTCACTTCTTGTAACACTGGTTTAGAAGAGGGACATATTTTTGACCTTGAAGGGACATATTGTTGGTCTGTTTATAATCACCATTCTGTTCAAGCGTGGCATGATACTACGAAGAGTAATATTGCTTTAGACCCTAGTTATCACAAACTAGGAATAAATGCATACATAGGAACCAGAGTTTTTGTTAATGAGAAGGTATACGGCACACTGAGTTTTACATCTAGGACTCCTAGAAAAATTCCTTTTACAGAACAGGAAAAGTCATTTTTGAATTTAATTGCTCAGTATATAGGAAATGAAATTGCTAAAGAGGAACTCCTGCGAAGTTTACAACATGCAAATAGCGAGCTAGAGGAATTTGCTTATAGGACTTCCCATGATTTACGGTCACCTCTTGTTTCATCAGTTAGTCTTTTAGGTATGGCAAAAGAGGCCCTTGCTAAGGGTCAACAGGAGACAGCTATTGATAGTTTGAATCGTATACAGAAATCGCTTACTAAGTTAGAGACTCTGGTAAAAGACATTTTAGCTCTCACCTATGTTAAAGGTGTTGAGGAAGAAGAAACGGAGATTGATTTAAATCTTCTGATTGACGTGGCTCTAGAAAAATTTGCGCATATGAGTCATTTTGGGCGGCTGCAGTTCAAGAGGGATTTGACCTTCCAAGAGCCTCTCTGTCTCAAAAAGAGCCGTATAACACTCATAGTAGAAAATTTGATTTCTAACGCGATTAAATATCAAGACCTAGAAGAGCAATCTTCATATTTTAAGATTTCTTCATACAGACAAGATAAAAACTTTGTGTTGGAGGCAGAAGATAATGGTTTAGGTATTCCCGAGGATGATCATGGAAAGTTATTTCAAATGTTTAAGCGTTTCCATGCAAAGGTTGCATTTGGTTCTGGTCTAGGGCTTTACATGATGAAAAAAAGTGCTGAAATTTTAGGGGGCAATTTGATTTTTGAAGAGCCCAAAAAAGGGGTCATCTTTAGATTAATGCTTCCCTTGTAAAAACTTTCATTCTCAGGGGTTACTTTACCATGGATCGTTATCTCAAAAGTATTCAGAGGAGATTCTTAGATTCGTCAAAAAAAAATGAGCTTCTTGTCATTCGACTAAAACTAACTTAGCTTTGTTATTAATTAAGGAGATATTAAGGATTTTCAGAACGTAAGCATTCTTGACCATGATTTCTGGCCTGATGTTTTTGGTTTGGATGACATTCATGAGAGATAACACTAATTTTATGCCTGCTGCATCAATCATTTTAGATTTTGTCAGGTCAATAGTCACGTGCGTCCACTTTCTTGTATCATTTTGAATTTTGTCTATGAACTCGCTCTGAAAAGCTTTTACAGTTGTGCTTAGGGTATCAGTGTTAAGGGTTATTTTCATCGCGCCACTACTTATATTATAATCTAACCTATATTGCATCACAGCGTAGGCTTACACACGGGTAAGCTTCAGTTAAAGGAAAAAAATTAAACATTTAATTTTTTACAATAAAAGTTAAAAACTCGATTGGCCAGATAACAATAAACATGTCAAAAATAGCTCAGTAATAGTATGTGAGCTATGAGCTGTTCATAGGTTCGCTCTTATATTTAGCTATTTAACTTTTGACAAACTTGCTGTCTTTGAGTTGGAAAAAATCATTTACTTCATACCAACAAACTGTGGATACTGCATACAGGAAAAGCATCAGGTGCGTGAGTAGAGGAATAAAAGAGCTTTAAATTAGTCCCACAGATATGAAGTCAATGATATTAGCTATGTTAGCTTGGTGTGCGTCAATACACTTGGTAGCAGCTGAAAATTGGCGAGATGCCTATTCAGCCTTACTAGAAAAATATGTCAGCGAAGAAGGTGTCGATTACGGTGCCTGGAAAGGGAATCAAGCAGATGTAACGGAGTTAAATCAAATCATGGATCATATTTCTAGGCATGGTCCCGGTGCGGACACGAAGGAAGCAAAGCTGGCCTACTATATGAACGCATATAATGCTTGGGTTCTAAAGCATGTTTTAGATAAATATCCTATTACAAGTGTGACAGATCTTGGGTCAGGTTTTGAGCTTTTTTCAGAGAAGCGTATCCAAGTGGGTGGTGATAAAATGTCACTTAACTACTTAGAGAAAGAATTACTAATCAAGCAACTGGATGAACCAAGAGTGCATTTTGGAGTGAATTGTGCTGCTAAAAGTTGTCCTCCACTTGCATCTTATGCCTTTACTTCTGATCGAGTAGATCTCCAGCTTGAACAACTATCTGCTGACTTTATACTTAAAAATCCGACTGGAGTAAAAGTATCTGATAATACTGTGAAGTTGTCTAAGATCTTCGAATGGTATTCTAAAGACTTTGAGCCTGAAGGTGTCATTTTCTTTGTGAATAGATATCGAAGTAAAAAAATACCTAAAGACATTGAGTTCTCCTATTTTAAGTATGACTGGGCACTCAATAAATCTAAGTGATTCATGGAGGAGTGTTACGAGGGCAGTTAGATTCAAGAGGCTTAGGGCTTTATTTTTTTCATAGGCTTAGAAAAATCTATTCAAGTCTTTGATCGCGGGAAGCTGCAGCTCGATTTGAAGAATCCTTTTTTGATATAGCAGTATCTTGCATCTACGAGGAGGCGCTCAAATTCTTGTGTATCTTATTTGTGTTCCATCACAAATAAGGGTAAGCGGTTAGAGGTTAATGATACAAGAGGTCATCTAGTGAGATTAGTAAAAGAGGGTGCTGCTCTTCTTGAATATTGCTTTGCGGACATAACAGTCCATCTTGTAGGCATGATACGGTGTAATGTGGATAGTGATTCAGTGATTCCAATCCTAGATAACAAATTAAGAAACGTTATGCAGCTATCTAGAGCTTATGAGATCTGAATTTAAGTCTTTTGTTCCAAAAGCAAGAAGCAGCGAAGAATTCGTTAATGTTGTTGCGCCATTTGATGGTGCTGTCATTGGTAAAATTGAAGTCGCTAATCAAGTAACAGTCGAGACTGCGCTAGAGACCGCGCATGAGTTGTTTCAAGATCATTCACGCAAGCTGACTACATGGGAGCGTGTTGCTATATTGGAGAAAACCATAGAGCTACTAGAAAAGCATAGAGATCAATTTGCCCTGGAATCAGCTCGTGAAGGAGGGAAACCTTTGGTTGATTCAAAAGTAGAAGTAGCGCGTGCTTTAGATGGTATTAACTTGTATTGAATTTCTTCGGACTCAAGCGGGTGAGGAAATTCCTATGGGGCTCAATCCTGCCTCTGCTAAGCGGCTGGCTTTTACTTCACATGAGCCTATTGGTCTGGTTTTAGCATACAGCGCTTTCAATCATCCACTGAACCTGATCATTCATCAGATCGTTCCCGCTATAGCAGTGGGATGCCCAATTATTATCAAACCAGCGTTAGATACCCCGCTTACGTGTTTTCGATTGGTGGAGTTATTTCATGAAGCGGGCTTGCCTCCTGAATACTGCCAAGCTATAACACTCAAAGATCTTGATCTTGCAACCAAGCTTGTAAGTGACCAAAGAATAGCGTTTTTTTCTTTCATTGGTAGTCCTGCTGTGGGGTGGATGTTGCGATCAAAGTTAGCTCCTGGAGCTAGGTGCGCTCTCGAGCATGGTGGTGCGGCTCCGGTAATCTTTACTGAAGATGCTGATATTGAAAATGCCGCAGATGGATTAGTGAAGGGTGCTTTTTATCATGCAGGCCAAGTTTGCGTATCAGTGCAGAGAATTTTTATTCATGTACATAAAATTGATTTTTTGTCTGAGAGTATCACCGAAGCTGCAAAAAAATTAGTGATAGGTGATCCCATTATTGAAACCACAGAAGTGGGGCCACTGATCCGACCTCGCGAGGTTGATCGAGTTGCAGAATGGGTCAGTAACGCTTTAAATGAAGGTGCTAGAAAAACGACAGGGGGCAATAAAATATTTGAATCCTGTTATGAACCAACGGTGCTTTTAAATCCTTCTGTTGATAGTAAAGTCAGCAAACAGGAAATTTTTGGTCCTGTCGTATGTCTCTATTCTTACACTGAAATAGATAAAGCAATTGAGCAGGCCAATAGCCTACCTTTTTCATTTCAAGCGTCTGTCTTTAGTTCCGATATAGATACCATTAGCTATTGCTACAAGAGGCTGAATGCGTCGGCTGTGATAGCCAATGATCATACAGCTTTCAGGGTGGATTGGATGCCATTTGCAGGTCTTAAGACATCCGGCTTAGGAACAGGAGGTATTCCTTATACGATGAGAGATCTTCAAACCAAAAAAATGCTAGTCATTAAATCGCCAAAATTGTAGGTGATACGGGAGGCATTACTCTGAATTCATTTTTGCATGTAAAAATTTTTAAGATTGATACTTTTATGGATTTTGTGTTTGCCTTTTTTACTGGTTTTCAAATTTGCTACTCGAATGATATAATCATAGGCATCAATTTTCCGCCGCTTGATCCCCTGATATCAACACGGGTCCAAGCACCAAGGTGCTACGCAGATCTCTGCAGACCTTCACTCATGAACCCAGAGAATCACAGGTTGGATTAGGCACTCCAGCCATTCCTTCAAACATGCACTCGGTTGATTCGTTACTAGAGCAATTTTCAATTAAGTAACAACAATCTGTACATTTTCCGTAATGAGATATATAAGCTTAAAAATGAAAGCTTATAGTAGAGATCTAAGAGAGAAAATTATACAGGCCTTGATGGGTGGGATGAGTCAAA